>NZ_JBSZCP010000012.1:0-27328 GCF_054166785.1 Cyanobacterium sp. | reverse complement strand
TCTACAATATTTTGTCAAGTGTGTAGATGTCACTTTCGTTCCTTTTTCTTTGCTGGTCGTCATCCATCTCCCGTTAATTTCTGTGGGCTTTTCTTTTGTTGAGAAATTTAACGGGAGTCCTGTGACGACATTTTAAGATAGATAATAGGAGTAGATTATTCAACACAAAGAGAGCAATGACGCTAAGACAAAAACTTGAATCTTCCAACGAAAGAAAGTTTACAGGCAGAATAGATATAATCCAAAATAAAGGAAAAACTTGGCGCCTGTACCTGTGTCTTGGCAGAATTGTATGGGCTGATGGGGGCTATCATCCTTATCGCTCATGGCAAAGATTGATTACTAAATATTGTCCTGAGTTAGATTTAGAGTTAATCGATTTAGCAAAAGCCAAGGATTATGAATGTTGGAATTATCAAGTTATTGTTAATTTATTAAAGCGTTTTCTCATTAATAAAGAACAAGCATTATCGGTTATTAAAGCAAGAATTATAGAAATATTGTTTGATATATTATATGCAGAATCTAAACAAAAATTATCCTATGATTGTATAGTTGCTGAAGATGGTTTTTCAGAGGAATCAGGATTAAAAAACTCTCTTAATTGGTTCAATTTTGATAGTTTATTAAAAGAAGCAGAAAATTTGTGGTCAATATGGCAGAAGGAAAAATTAACTTCTTGGTCTCCTAATACTGCTCCTGTGATTAAAAATCCTGCTATTCTTAGAAACAATTTTAATACTCCTACTTATACAAAATTAGTATCTCTTTTTAATGGTAAATTAACATTGAAGGAGGTTGCGGATAGATTGAAATTAAATGTTGCTAAAGTAACTATTTGGCTAAAACCTTATTTTGAAAGGGGTATTATTGAGCTAATAGCTGTTAGTGATACTTCTTTGAATGTAGCTTTAATCGGGGTTGGGGATAATAAAAACTATAAAGTTACCAAACCTACTCGACAAAAATTAATTATATGTGTAGATGATAGTGTTCAAATATGTGAAATTATGAAGCATATCGTCACAAAATCTGGGTATCAATTTATCTCGATTCAAAATCCCCTCAAGGCTTTACCAGAGATTATTACCCATAAGCCTGATTTAATCTTTTTAGATTTGATCATGCCTATTGTTAACGGTTATGAAATCTGTTCTCAAATTCGTCGGGTTTCTAATCTGAAGAATATTCCTATAATTATTTTGACCAGTAATGATGGTATGGTGGACAGGGTTAGGAGTAAGTTGGTGGGGGCTTCAGGATTTTTAGGGAAGCCCGTTAATGAAGAAAAGGTAATCCAAAAAATAGAAAGTTTTTTATGCAGTAATGGTTAGAGTTATTGGGGTAAATCGGGAAATACTTGTTGCACGGCGGGATGGACTAGGCGATAATAGTGAACGTTTAAACCCTGTGCAAGGTTGGGGTCTTGTTTTAATGCTCCAATACCTTGATTAGCTAGTTTTATAACATAGGGCAGAGTGTTGTTGTTGAGGGCTTGGGTAGAGGTACGAGGCACCGCACCGGGTAGGTTAGGAATACCGAGGTGGATTACTCCTTCTTCTACATAACTAGGTTTACTGTGGGAGGTGGTGCGCAATGTTTCGATGCAACCTCCTTGATCTACGGCTACGTCGATGATAACTGAGCCAGAGGACATTTTTTGGACTAATTCTCTTGGTACTAAGATGGGGGCTTTTTTCCCTGTGATTAATACTGCACCAATAAGTAAATCGGCTTTTACTACGCTTTTGGCGATGGTTTCTGAGTTGCTGTAAAGTAGTTCTACCCTTGACCCAAAGAGGTTTTCTAGGTAGGCTAGGCGGTCGATATTTACATCTAAAATGGTTACTTTAGCTCCCATACCTACGGCAATTTTGGCGGCTTCTGTGCCGACGATACCACCCCCTAGGATGACGATATTTCCTTGGGCAACTCCAGGGATTCCTCCGAGCAAAATTCCTTTTCCGCCCTGTTGTTTTTCGAGGTATCTAGCACCAATTTGTACGGATAATCGCCCTGCGATGATACTCATGGGGGTGAGAAGGGGTAGTCTGCCATCGGGTAGTTGTACGGTTTCATAGGCGATCGCCGTTACACCGCTTTTGATGAGGGATTCGGTTAAAGTGCGATCGGCTGCTAAGTGAAGATAGGTAAATAAAATTTGTCCTTGCTTGATGTATCCATACTCTTGGGGTAAAGGTTCTTTTACTTTTATGACCATTTCTTGATTCCAAGGGGTTTGATGATCAGTAATAGTTGCCCCAGCTAGTTTATAATCCTCATCGGTGAATCCTGAACCTAAACCAGCACCGCTTTCCACAAAAATCTCATGATTTTGATCTGATAATATTTTGACACTGGCAGGAGTCAAACCGACACGAAACTCTTGATCTTTAATTTCCTTGGGAATACCTATCTTCATGATATTTTTTTGCTTACTTTACCAACGGATTATTATATTATCAATTGACCATGGCCAAGAAAATAAAACTTTTAATAATATCTAAATAGTAACAAAAAAAATAAATTACTAATCTTTCCAATATATTAAAACATAACTAAATAAATTCAAAATAAAAATAATACCTAGCCAAACTTACTTTAAAATAAAATGTTGATGACATAAAAAATTTAGGTTAAATATAAGATAAATAATGCAATTGGTATTAAATTTTGTAATATTAAATTTTGATGCTAAACTAACCATAGTTAAATTTGCCAACAATAATGACTGAAATTATTAACACTATACAAAATAGTATTAACGAGCTGATTGGCAGTGCCGTAAAAATTTTACCTGCTCTCATCAGCGCCTTAATAATTATTGCCCTTACCAGATACGGTGCGGAATTTACCCAAAAAATAGCAAAAAAAATTACTGCCAAAGCTGTCAAAAGTTCCTCTTTACGAATACTTTTTATTAAATCAACCTATGTATTAACGTGGATTGTGGGCGTAGTAATTGCGTCCATTGTGGCTTTCCCCGGACTAAGATTAGGAGATATTATTGCTACCCTTGGACTTGGTTCTGTAGCGGTGGGTTTTGCTTTTCAAGACATTTTTAAAAATTTTTTAGCAGGGATTTTAATACTTTTAGAAGAGCCTTTTGTTATTCAAGATCAAATACAAGTAGATGACTATGAAGGTACGGTAGAAAATATTAATATTCGCACCACCGAAATAAAAACCTATCAAGGAGAAAGGGTTTTAATTCCTAACTCCACAGTTTTTACCAGCGCCATTAAGGTGAGAACTGCTTTTCCCTATCGCCGTACTGATTTAATGGTAGGGGTAGATTACAATACCTCTTTACCCCAAGCTAAGGCTATTTTAGAGCAGCTTATTCTTACCATTGAAGGGGTGGTCAATCAGCCAAGCCCAGAGGTGGATTTGGTGGAATTTAATGATAGTTCTATCGATTTGGTGGTGAGGTATTGGACACAGTCTCGTCAGGCGGATGTTCGCCGTGTTCAAACTAAGGCTATCACGGCTATTAAAAAGGCGTTTGATAACCAAGATATTGTTATTCCTTATCCTATTCGCACGGTTTATCATTTCAATCAGGAGAAATTTAATGATTATTTACCCCCTGCAGAATAATTGGTTCTAGTTAAATCGTTTTAGCCAAGGGGCTTAAGCCTTTTGTTAATAAGAAAAAGATAGAAATGATCTTCCCAATCTGATTAGTGTTGAATATTTTTGATCGTTTCTGGGGTCAAACTTTGAAAGTTGATGCCCCCTTTGTGTGCTGCCATTACCCCGATCGCCTCCAGGTACGATTTAACCCGAATGGCTTTGATTCCAAGGGGTTCGGGTGGTACTTTGATAATGGTTTCGTTGTCTTCTACCACAATTATTTGGGTCTGAGAGTGGGCAAAACTGAGGGTTGCGCTACCTCCACAGCCATGATGGGGAATGACTAGCGCATCTATATCCTCAGCCCAGAGACTATTCTGATTTTTTTCTTGGGTAAACTGGGGGGCTTTATTTAACCCTACTAACACACAGGGCAAAAAAGTATATCCCAATTCTTCGGCCGCCGCACGGGGGGAAACATTTATATCCAAAGGTAAAGGGCATAGGGCAGGGGCATGGGCGCAGGGAATTTGAAACTCCCTTACTAAAAGATGGGAAATTACCGCCTCCGCACCAGCGAGCGCATCTACCCCACCACCATGACGATAATCATTTAAGGCTTGGGAATCGGTATCATCGGGAAATCTGGCGACAACGGCGATCGCACTTATCCCCTGTGCCACCAACTTTTTTCCAGCCCTCAACAGACTATCAGGATTTCCAATGGTACCCCAACTTGCCCCACTATCAGCCACCCTCAATTCCACATCAAGGGGAGCATCCGTAATAACGTAATCCCTCACATTAATGCCCACCGTTGCCCGTAGAGCATCCATGGCTTGGAGATGACGATGGCGTAATTCAGATTCCATGGCTTGATCAAAAATCACCCCAATTCTATTTTGATGCACCGATGTTAAACCCCATTCGCCCCCCGCAAACTTATCTAGGGCATACCCTTCCACATAATCAATGTTATCCCTAGACCAATATAAACTAGCTCCATTCATCACGTTAGGATGGGTTACGAGGCGATCGCACACTTGCCCCATAGCCCTTGCCACAGGCAGAGCATCCCCCGCATAACCACCAATGGAAGCACCTACCCCCGTAGGCACAATTAATACTGCACAATAAGGTTTTTTATAAAACATTGATCTAAATTGATTATGGCTTGATGGAAAGGGTAAGAGGTAAAAGGCGAAAGATGATAATTGTTTATTATTAACTACTAACCTCTAATACCTAACCCCTAAAGTCTAATAATTACTTGGTTACAATGGCTTCTACATGAGCTTTTTCCGCTTCCTTATCTACCTGTGTCACAGCCCAGCGTAGGGGTTTACCCTCTTCGTTTAACTTAGCTTCTACATCCTCTTTGAACTTTAAAGGATTTTCTCTTAAATCAACCTCTGCGGTAATAAAATGAGTAGTCATAGTTTCTGTGATACCTAAATTTTCTTATTTAAATATGATATTACATTGAATTCACATCAATCACAGAGTTAAACCAATCGATCAAAAATAAAATTCTTGGGGGGATTACCGAAAAAATAGCAAAAAAAAATGAGCTACCATCGAAGTAAAGTAACCTATAAAAATAATCAATATGCTATTAAACCAACAACAAATTGAGCAACAACTAGATAACTTAGATGGATGGACTGTAGAAGAAAAAAATCTTGTCAAAACCTTCAAATTTAAAGACTTTGTAAAAGCGATCGCCTTTGTAAACCAATTAGTAACCCCCGCCGAATCCGCAGGACACCACCCAGATATATCCATTTCCTACAACAAAGTTACCATTAACCTAACCACCCACGATGAAGGGGGACTAACCCAAAAAGACTTTGACTTAGCCCAAACCATAACCAACCTTTAAATTATTCCAAAACTCTCTCACTCCCAATCCCTTGGGAATCCCGAAGAAAAGCCTTAAAACAATCATCATCACCGATAATATGAGTAAAAGCTCCCCTCATTAATTCTATACTTTGGGGATTTTCTCCAATATCATCCGTGGTGAGTAAGCCGAGCATTAACGACAAAAACTGTTCTGACTCTTCATCACTATACATTTCCATCGCCTCCACCGCAAACTCATCCAACACATCAGGATCATTCAAACTCCCCGTAGTTAACAAAGACTTGCACATATAACCACCCATCAAATAACCCACATCACCCGCATCAATAACATTAGTTTCAGCCCTACTTTGACCAAAAGGCAACATAAACAATAACGAGCTAATCAACAGAGTAAAATATTTCATTGGAACACTTTATAAAGATAATAATTAATCATACATTCAGTTTTTCCAAAACTAATCAAAAACCTGAGCATATATCATATATCAGAAATTTCAAACAACCCTAATGAACAATAAGCAGAAACTCCGTGTGATAATCTAAGGGAGATATGAAATAAAGATTTTTGTGGGTGAAAGTATAAAAATTTATGTCTTGGTTTTATCCTATTTTTGCAACAGAAACAGAAACCGCAGAACCATCCTTGGTTTTAGCAGGGGTTTTACTCAGTTTAGTTATTATCTATTTTGCCAGTAAATTAGGGGGAGAACTTTGTTCAAGGATTAACCTTCCCTCCGTATTAGGAGAATTAGTGGGGGGTGTCGTCATCGGGGTTTCTGCCCTTAAATTCCTTGTATTCCCTGAAGGAGGCATGGAAGCCACCGATTCTCTTATCATTCAACTACTCCAGTCCACCGCTAATCTAACCCCTGGGGGAACAGAATTAGTATTTGAGAGTATGAGTGAAGTTATCTCCGTCTTAGCAGAATTGGGGGTAATCATTCTCCTATTTGAAATCGGTTTAGAATCGGATCTCAAGGAACTTATCAGAGTGGGTCCTTCCGCTGCCATCGTTGCCGTGGTGGGGGTTGTAGCACCCTTTGTTATGGGTACAGCAGGTTTAGTTTTTCTTTTTGGTTTACCCGTAATTCCCTCGGTATTCGCAGGGGCAGCCCTTACCGCCACCAGTATCGGGATTACCGCCAAGGTATTAGCGGAGTTGGGCAAATTAAGCTCTACGGAAGGACAAATTATTATCGGTGCAGCGGTACTAGATGATATTTTAGGGATTATCGTTTTAGCGGTGGTGGGTAGCTTAGTTAAAACTGGAGAGGTACAAATAAGCCAAATTATTGTCCTCATTGTTAGTGCTGGTACTTTTCTTATCGGTACTATTTTAATCGGAAGATTAATTTCTCCTTTCCTTGTGGGTTTAGTTAACCAGATGAAAACCAGAGGGCAGGTACTCATTACAGGTATCGTTTTTGCTTTTGTCCTAGCCTATTTAGCTAATATTATTCAATTGGAAGGAATCTTAGGGGCTTTTGCCGCTGGGTTGGTATTAGCTGAAACTGAGAAAAGAAAGGAATTGGAAGAACAGATTATTCCCGTGGCAGATTTATTTGTGCCAATTTTCTTTGTCTGTGTAGGGGCTAGAACCGATTTAGGGGTATTAAACCCTGCTATTCCTAGTAATCGTGAAGGTTTAATTATTGCTTCATTCCTTATTGTAGTGGCGATCTTGGGTAAAGTAATTACTGGTTTCACTATCTGGGGTAAACCTGAGATTAATAAACTTGCCATTGGGGTAGGTATGATTCCTCGAGGAGAGGTTGGTTTAGTATTTGCTGGGGTGGGTTCGGCCAGTGGTGCTTTATCCCCTGCCACCGAGGCAGCAATTATTGTGATGGTAATTGCTACTACTTTTGTCGCTCCCCCCTTACTTAAAGCGGTATTTAAGGACGAACCAGAAAAAGTTGTTGAGTCAGAAGCTAATTAAAATCTCTTAAGATAGAAGAGGTTAAGGTTACTTAGGGTGCAATGGTATATTATTTATGCCCAAATGCACCTTGGGTTTCTCTTATCTTTATATTTTCTGCTATTTTATCGATTTTAGGTTAATATCATAGGACTAGCAGTGGATAAGGGTTATTAGATAAACTTAGTTCGTATTTTATATATAAATTATTATGGCAAGTGAACAAAGTCGTTTACGCAATGAGTTTTTAAACACTCAAGTGATTACTCGAAGCACTGGTAAAAGGCTAGGGGTAATTAAAGAAGTATTAGTAGATGTTGATCGTCGGGAAGTAGTCGCTTTTGGTTTGCGGGATAATATGTTGGCATTATCGGGCATTCCTAAGTATATGTATATTGATAGTGTTTCCCAAACAGGAGATGTGGTATTAGTCGAGAGTGAAGATGCGATCGAAGATATTAATATAGAGCTTTATAGTCCATTAATTAATTGTGAAGTAGTTACAGAAACTGGTGAACCTTTAGGAAAAGTTAGAGATTTTCAATTTAACCAAGAAACAGGAGAGGTTGATTCCTTAACCATTGCTACTTTGGGCTATCCTCAAATCCCAGATCAATTAATCAGTACCTATGAAATATCTGTAGATGAAATAGTTAGTAGTGGCCCTAACCGCATTATTGTTTTTGAAGGGGCAGAGGAGCGCATAACCCAAATTACCGTAGGTGTTTTAGAACGTTTGGGTATTGGTCGTCCCCCTTGGGAAAAAGACGATGATGATATGTATTACGCACCCACCACTCCCCCCGAAAATCAGTTACCTACAGGGGTACCTGTACGCCCCGTAGCACCCCCGATTAAAACTCAACCCGCCATTGCTAGGGATAATTGGGAAGAGGAAGAATGGGAAGAAGTACGCCCCGTTGCACCCCCTGCCCGTCGTCAACGTTCTGCTCCTTTGTATGAGGAGGAGTATGAGGGAGATAATTGGGGAGAGGATACGGTAGAAAGACCTGCCCCCCGTCGTTATGAGTCTGCTAGTCGTGAGGTGGATAACTATAACGCTGATTTAATGGAAGAGGATGTATGGGATGATGATGACGATTATCGTCCCCAAAAGGTTAATATTCCTCAAAAACAAAAAATGCCTGAGTATGAGGAGGAATATTAAGTCTCATGGCATGAGGGATTGGATCTTAGCTTGAAATAATTGATCTATCTATTCCCTCACCTTGATGGAGATAATTTATGGCTCACCTTAATCTCTTTTTCGTTAAACCCTGATTATTAATTAGCAACTAATAAGCTATGATATAAGATTGCTCACTAAATTGAAAATTTTATATTGAGGTAATTATATAATGGCTCAAATGTACTATGATAATGATGCCAACTTAGATTTATTTGCTAATAAAACCGTTGCTATTATCGGTTATGGTTCTCAGGGTCATGCCCACGCTCTGAATTTAAAGGAAAGTGGTGTTAATGTCATTGTTGGTTTATATGAAGGTAGTAAATCTACGGCTAAGGCTGAAGCAGAAGGTTTAAAGGTTTATAGTGTGGCTGAGGCTTCTTCTATGGCTGACTGGATCATGATTCTTTTACCCGATGAGGTTCAGCGCACCATCTATGAAAATGAAATTGCTCCTAACTTGAGTGCGGGTAATGTTCTTTCTTTTGCCCATGGTTTTAATATCCATTTTGGTCAAATTGTACCCCCTGCGGATGTGGATGTAGTAATGATCGCTCCTAAAGGGCCTGGACATCTTGTGAGACGCACCTACGAACAAGGTCAGGGTGTACCTGCTCTGTTTGCGGTATATCAGGATGCTAGTGGTAAAGCTCGTGATTTGGCGATGGCTTATGCTAAGGGTGTTGGTGGTACCCGTGCTGGTATCTTAGAAACTAGCTTTAGGGAAGAAACTGAAACTGATTTATTTGGTGAACAAGCAGTATTATGTGGCGGTTTGTCTGAGTTGATCAAGGCTGGTTTTGAAACTTTGGTTTCTGCTGGTTATCAACCTGAAATTGCTTATTTTGAATGTTTACACGAAGTTAAGTTAATTGTTGATTTGATTGTTGAGGGTGGTTTGGCTTCGATGCGTAGTAGTATTTCTAACACTGCTGAGTATGGAGATTATACCCGTGGTCCTCGTGTGGTTACCGATGCAACCCGTGCGGAGATGAAGAAAATTCTCAGTGAGATTCAATCTGGACAGTTTGCCCGTGAGTTTGTTTTAGAAAATCAGGCTGGTAAACCCGGTTTTACTGCGATGCGTCGTCAGGAAGCTGAACAACCTATTGAGGAAGTGGGTAAGGATTTACGTGCGATGTTTAGTTGGTTGAAAAAATAATTAGTTTTTCTTCTACCCCCTCTCTTTAATCGGTGGGGGGTTTTTTTTTGTCAAAAAAGGGGCATATAGCCCCCGGAAAACCTAAAAGTTCAGCTAGTTTAATGATTACGGTTCGATTAGGGTACGTTTACCCCATTTGGGATCTGCTTTGGTTTGGATGAGGATATAACCTGCGATCGCCTCTAGGTCATCATCAGTATAGTTTCTCATTTCAGACCAAATATCGGTTCTGTCAGTATTCATGTGTAATAAAGAAAGATCATCTTCCCCATCATAGGTAGTAGGATATTTCATGTAGTCCACTAGAGCTAAAACGTTATCCCGTGCAGGAACAGCATTAGCTAAGGCTTCAAGACTAAGACCTACGTTAGGGTTAGTTTTGGTTTTACCTTGAATATGACATTGAGTACAACTAGCCACAAATAACTGAGAACCTAGTTGAGTTTCTTGGTTACTAAGGGTTATTAAATCCCCTTGATCATTTAAAGGAACGGTGCGAAGTTCTTCGCTTAAACTGAGTGCATTTGCAGTGCCAGTGAAAGACTGCCACATTAAAAACATCCCAGCTAAAATTATTAAAAAAAATCTTTTCATAATTGGCAAACTAATATTTTTTTTCTGTATTGTCTTGGGATTTAAAAGATTATACGTTATCCATTTTCCCTTAAAATAGGTTCTTATTTTGCCCTTTATTGTAAACTTTTGTTAATATATAGGGTTTTTAAGCACTGAATCAAACAATGACTAATCAGAATTTATTGTGATTGTGAACTTTTTTGATTTGTTTTTAACAATTGGTGGGCAATGCCCACCCTATGGTTTTAAGGTTCAACCCATCTACCG
This sequence comes from Cyanobacterium sp., assembly GCF_054166785.1. Classification (NCBI taxonomy): domain Bacteria; kingdom Bacillati; phylum Cyanobacteriota; class Cyanophyceae; order Chroococcales; family Geminocystaceae; genus Cyanobacterium; species Cyanobacterium sp. The sequence goes on along the minus strand of NZ_JBSZCP010000012.1, from coordinate 16,771 downwards.
TCATCTTTGATAAGCTGAATTAGTTGCTCAACCCCTTCGGCTTCGGGTACTTTGCGGATTTCTTCTCTTCCACGATAAAGGGAAATAAACCCGGGCTGACGACCTACATAACCATAATCTGCGTCTGCCATTTCCCCTGGCCCGTTGACGATACAACCCATTACGGCAATATCTAACCCTGTGAGGTGCTTGGTGGCTTCCCTGACTTTGTGTAATACTTCTTCTAGGTTAAATAAAGTTCTGCCACAGGATGGACAAGCTACATATTCCACCATGGTTTTACGCAAACCGAGGGCTTGAAGGATGCTATAACAGACGGGGATTTCTTTTTCTGGGGCTTCGGTGAGGGATACTCGGATGGTGTCGCCGATGCCTTCGGCCAGAAGAGTTCCTATCCCTGCGGTGGATTTAATTCTGCCATATTCTCCGTCTCCTGCTTCGGTAACGCCTAGGTGCAGGGGGTAGTCCATGCCTAGCTCATCCATTTTTTTCACCATCAAACGATAGGCGGAAAGCATTACAGGCACTCTGGAGGCTTTTAGGGAGATGACGAGGTTTTTAAAGTCGAGGGATTCACAAATTCTGATAAATTCGAGGGCTGATTCTACCATGCCTTCGGGGGTGTCTCCGTAGGTAAATAGCATTCTTTCGGCTAGGGAGCCATGGTTTACCCCGATACGCATCGCTTTTCCTTGATCTCGTAGGGAAATAACCAAGGGTTCTAGGGTTTCTTTTATTTTAGCTCCAATTTCTTCAAATTCTGTTTGGGTGTATTCGGTGCGATCGCCCTTAGGCTTTTCAAATACGTATAAACCGGGGTTAATTCTGACTTTATCAACGTGTTTGGCAACTTCGAGGGCAATTTTCATGCCGTTATGATGAACGTCTGCCACCAGTGGCACGGGTTGATAGGTATCGGCTAGTTTTTTCTTAATATCTGCCAAAGCCCTAGCATGAGCCATACTGGGTACTGTTACCCGTACAATTTCGCAACCAATCTCATGGAGACGACGAATCCCCGCTACTGAGCCATCAATGTCGAGGGTGTCTTCATTAATCATTGACTGTACAACTACGGGATTATTTCCGCCGACGGTGACGCTACCTACTTTTACCGCACGGGTTTGACGACGGTGGATGGTGGTGTCTAATAGTTTATCTTCCTTTGAGGCGATGGGTTGTTCTATAGTTTGCATCAATTTATACAGATAGTTGCTTTTCTTTTTATTTTATATTTTACTGTTGCTTGGTGTTTATTAGGTAGATGGGAGTAAAAAAGTAGATCTTGATTGATGGTTGTGCAAAGGCAGAGAAATATTTATCTTTAAATAGTTAGGAGATAAGAGTTACAATTTTAAGGGAAATTTAAATCTAATATGTTTGTTGCGTTGAATGAGAAGTTTAATAATTGATAATTTTGATTCTTTTACCCACAATATCTATCAATTATTAGCCCAAGTGAATCAAGTATCTCCTACGGTTATTACCAATAATCAATGGTGTTGGGAGCAAATTAAGGCGGAAAATTTTGATAATATTATCATCTCTCCGGGGCCTGGTAATCCTGCTAAACAAGAAGATTTTGGGGTATGTGGAGAGGTGTTAACTAAGGCAAATATTCCTATTTTGGGCATTTGTTTGGGACATCAGGGGTTAGGATACTTCTACGGTTCAACTATCATTAAAGCTCCCATACCGATGCACGGGAGAATTAGTAAAATTTATCATCATGGTGATTTTCTTTTTAATAATATTCCTTCTGGTTTTGAGGTGGTACGTTATCATTCTTTAATTGTCGATAGTTTAGGTGCTGATTTAGAGGCGATCGCCCGTACGGATGATCATTTAATCATGGCTATTCGCCACAAATTTAAGCCTTTTTGGGGTGTTCAATTTCATCCTGAATCTATCTGTTCTCAATATGGTTATGATTTATTAAATAATTTTAAAAAAATAACTATTAATTATCATAAAAAGAATAATAATAATAATAATAACAAATTATCTTATAAAAAAGTATTTAAAATAGCTAAAAAAAAGAGCAAATATCAAATTTATTATCAAAAAATAAATAGTTGGTTAGATCCCGAACTAATTTTTAAACATTTTTATAGTCAATCTAATCATGCTTTTTGGCTAGATAGTAGTATGGTTGCGGAAGGTTTATCTCGATTTTCTTTTATGGGAGATGCGCAAGGGGATAATAGTTTTACCATAAAATATGAGGTTAATAGTAATACAATATCTATTAATAGAAAAGAAAATAAAAAAGTTTTTAATAATTTAGATTTTTATGAATATTTAGATAATTTACTAGGGGAATATTATTGTAATGATGATACTTTGCCTTTTAATTTTTGTGGGGGCTTAGTAGGTTATTTTGGCTATGAGCTAAAACAATTATCGGGGTATGAAAATAAACATAGCTCTACTTTTCCCGATTGTTATTTAATTAAGGGCGATCGCACTTTAGCCTTTGATCATCAAAAAAAAGAAATTTACTTATTATATATAGGAAAAAAAGGAGAAGATATACAAGCTCAAAAATGGTTTGAGAATATAGAAAAAAAACTAATTCAACTATCGTTTAATCCTATAGAAAAGCAAGAAAATAATAGTATAAATAATGAACCAGAAATAAAATTAAATCTAACGAGAAATCCACAAGAATATCTTAATAATATCGATATTTGCTTTGAAAAAATTCAACAAGGGGAAAGCTATGAAATCTGTTTAACCAACCAAATAAACTTACCACCCATTGATAACCCCCTAGAATACTATGGTCGTTTGCGTAAAGAAAATCCAGCCCCCTACAGTGCTTTTATTCAGTGCGATGATATAACTATTATCTGTTCATCTCCCGAGCGTTTTTTACACCTTGATAAAGAGGGTTGGTTAGAGTCAAAACCCATCAAAGGTACCGTTAGAAGGGGAAAAACTGAAGAAGAAGACTGGCAACTACAACAGCAATTGAGCCTTAGTGAAAAAGAAAAAGCTGAAAACCTGATGATTGTCGATTTATTGCGCAATGATTTAGGTAAAATTTGTGAAATTGGTAGTATTTCTGTACCAAAATTAATGGCGATCGAAAGTTATAGCACTGTTCATCAGATGGTATCCACCGTTAAGGGTAAGTTGAAACAGGGAGTTACCCCCCTCGATTGTCTAAGATATATCTTTCCGGGGGGTTCGATGACAGGGGCGCCAAAAAAACGTACCCTCGAAATTATTGATCAACTAGAAACTGAGGCTAGGGGTATCTATTCAGGTAGCATTGGCTTTTTGAGTTTTAATGGTACTCTAGATCTTAATATTGTCATTCGCAGTGCGATCGCAACGAAGGAAAAAACCACCATCGGAGTAGGGGGGGCAATTACAGCCCTTTCAGACAAAGATCAAGAATTTGAAGAGATAAAATTGAAAGCCCAAGCTCTTTTAAAGGTTTTAAAGACAGGATATTAATTGAACTGAGTTCGGAATAATACTTGGGAGTAAGGACAAAAGTTTTATAGCGTTTTTCATAATTATGAGATACATTTATTATTCTCAAGTCCCCTTTATTAAGGGGGATTTAGCGGGATCATTTTGTATCCCGTAACCATGATAATTGCTATATTATCAATTATCCATTATTAATTATCAATTATTTCTCCCTATTCTGGCTGAGAAAAAATAGCAAATACCGAAGTATAACCATGGACAAAAGTAGAACCCCCCACAGGGCCAATTTCCCCATTACAGAAAAAACCAGCCACGGGAATATCGACAAAATAATCTAGTAATAATTCCGAGTCAAAATTCGGCTCTCCGTATAGCCCTTCGCCCCTACCCATACAGGAAAACATCAACGCCCCCACCGCAGGAAGTTCGTCCTTTAGGTCACAATAGTTATCAAGGAGGGTTTCTAAGTCTTCCGCTGAAGCATTACCATCTCGGAGGTGGAAACGTACCCTTTGCCCCGGCCTGATGCGATCGCCCACAGCTATGGCACCATGTTTAGGGTCAACCCCCATTAAATTCCGAATCAAGAAATCACCATGATTTAACTCCAACTTAAACTCATCCCTAGCAATGCCGATAAATAGGGAATGTTGAGCTAATTCTTGATCCTCCGTATCTAAATCATTAATCAACTCCCGCAAAAAATTCAAAGGAGAATCCGTATTACCCTGATTATCAGTCAACTCCAAAATAATATTGCGCTCTCCCTTCGTCACCTGATAAATCTTGCCAATAGAACGGCAACCCTGAGCCACAATGGACTCTACCACAATATTTCCACTCATCACTAAACCGACAGTCCCCTGAGTAGCAAAACACCCCTGCGGTTCATCGGGGGTACGATAAAATAAGCCACTAGCTACCCCCATGGTACTAGAACTAGCCAAACCCCCCACCTTGATAGATCCTGGATAAGCATAATCCAACCCCTCGATTAATTCATTAGTAGCCCCCGAAAAAGGGTCAGACAATAAAATAAAATTGGGTGCAACCTCAGGAGATACCCCCACCATATCCCACCATTCTTGGGGCGCACTATCAGAATCGGGTAAATCATCAGGAAGAATGTGAAACAAATTCAAATCCACATCAGGTAAACAAGCCACCGTCAAGCTCAGAGCCGGACTAGATTCCACCTCCGCAGGTTGTTCCTCATCCTCCATACCCACAATGCCTCCCCCTCCGCATCCAATGAGAAAACGAATGGGAAACTTATCGAGCAACAAAGGTAATAACCTTGCATAATCACTGGCAAAAGCAGAGGAGATAAATAAAATGCCCAAGTCTGGATTGCCAGTCAAACGCTCCTGTAGTTTTTCCACTACCTCATCCACTGCTTTTTCTAAAGATGATTGAACAGAAAGGGCATTAATCCACTGAATTTCTTGTGACATAGGCATTTTAGAATAGATGGAATCTAGTCCATTAATATTTATCTAACTGTTTTATATAACAGCATCAACCTCTAATTATTAACTTTTGATCGTCCCTTGTCAATTATTTTCAAAACCTACCTTTTGGGTTTGAGGGAAACAAAAACCTCTCATCTGTGTAGTAAGAGGAGAGGTTAGGAATAAAAGCAAGGTAAATGGGAGTATAAATTATTGAATGTCACTCACACGATGAATATTAAGCACATCGCTAATATTTTTAATTTTTTGGATTACATTGCTCAATTGTTCTGCATCTTTCACATCTAGGGTTAGAAAAATAGAGGCTGGATTACCTAGATCAGTTTTAACAGAAGCGTTGCTAACATTAATATGATAATCGCTTAGTCGTCCAAGAATATCTCGTAAAACTCCTACCCTATCGATGGTTTTTACGATTAAGTCCACAGGATATGTAACTGCACGGTTAGATTTTGGCTGACTATTCCATTTTACAGGAATGAAGCGATCGCCCTTAACATTTGCCAAATTAGGACAGTCATGATGATGAATAGAAATAGCCCTTTGATGGGTAATCACCCCCACAATAGACTCTCCCGGCACAGGACGACAACACCCTGCAATGTGGTATTCTAAACCTTCAATTCCTGCAATGGGATATTTAGTAGCATCAATTTCCTTATACTGCTTATGATGAATCTGAGCAGAAGTTAAAAGGGTTTCCTCCTCAAGACTGGCGGGTTTGTTCACAGAATGTTCTTTATTTTCATCCCGAAGACGATTAATCACTTGAGTAGAAGTAATCTCCCCATAACCCAAAGCCACCAACATATCATCCACCTTATGAAAATTACACTTTTGAGCAACCTTCATCATGGTGTCAGACTTAATCAAAGATTCCAAGCCATTTTTACCCAACTCCTTCTCTAATAATTCCCTACCCCTAGCAATATTTTCATCACGGTGAGATAACTTATACCATTGACGGATGCGGTTACGGGCGGTGGGGGTTTTCACAAAATTGAGCCAATCAAGACTGGGGTGAGCATTATTTGCCGTAATCACCTCCACAATATCCCCATTTTCCAAAATTCGATCCATGGGCAACCAACGACCATTTATTTTCGCCCCCTTCATGTGATTTCCCACCTCAGAATGGATACGGTAAGCAAAATCCACCGCCGTTGAGCCACGATTGAGAGAAATTAACGCCCCTTGGGGAGTAAAGACATAAACATCATCATCAAAAAGATTTTCCTTGAGGTTATCAACATACTCCTCCGCATCCTTCAAATCCTTTTGCCAGTCCAACAACTGCCTTAGCCATGTGAATTTTTGTTCGTCACTAGATAGATTAGTATTTTGGGAATTACCTGCTTCCTTATATTTCCAATGGGCTGCAATACCATATTCCGCAATGCGGTGCATCTCCATGGTGCGGATTTGGATTTCGAGGGGGCGGCCATTTAAACTAACCACGGTGGTATGTAACGATTGATAAAGGTTCGGCTTTGGTAAACCGATGTAGTCCTTAAATCTACCGGGGATAGGGCGAAAAGCGTCATGGACCACCGCTAGGGCTTGATAACATTCTTGTTTAGTATTTACAATAATACGCAGGGCGGCAATGTCAAAAATTTGATCAAATTCTTTTTTCTGTCGTTGCATCTTTTCATAGATGCCATAGAGATGTTTGGGGCGCCCTTTTACTTCGATGGGGTTAATATTAGATTCTTTTAATCCTTGGTTGATAATGTCAATGACTTGATTAATTCTGGTTTCTCTATCACTTCTTCTTTCTGCGATGAGATTACGAATATTTTGATAATCTTCTCCATGGAGATATTTAAAACTTAAGTCTTCTAATTCCCATTTAAACTGCCACATTCCTAAACGATTGGCAAGGGGTGCAAAAATTTCTTTGGTTTCTGTAGCGATTAATTTTTGCTTCTCTGGTTGTAAAAAGTCAAGGGTGCGCATATTATGTAACCTGTCGGCAAGTTTCACCACGATTACCCTAATATCCTGTGCCATGGCGAGGAACATTCGACGAAAATTTTCGGCCTGTCTTTCAGTTTTATTGGAAAAATTAAATTTTGATAGTTTGGTGACGGCTTCTACTAATTGTCTGACATTGTGACCGAATAATTCTTCTATATCTTCGGGGGTTATGTCTTCGTTATCTTCCACCACATCATGTAAAAAGCCTGCGGCTATCATCTCTGCGTCTCCGCCTAATTCTCTTAATAATTCGGCTACGGCGATGGGATGAATAATATAAGCCTCTCCTGATTTGCGATACTGTCCTTCGTGGAGTCGGTAGGCATATTCAAAGGCTCGACAGATAAGGTTATTGTCTTTATCTTCTTGATTCCCAATCATACATTGATTGAGCCATTCGGGAAGATGAATTTTTTTTTGTTTATCTTTACTAGGGGTTGCAATAGTCATAGGGTTATGTTTTTGGGGTAGTGGTTGAAATATTCCAATTTTTCCCTAATGTTTTTTCATTAAATTTAACTCGATGCTCTTTTTCTGAGGGAGTTTTTTTTAATGTTGCTTAAAATCAGGGAAGATAGATATTATGTTTTTTTGTTTTAGAAAAATAACGGAGATTTACTCAGATTAAGTAATGTTGATAGTAATGCTTCGCTCTCGTGGAAACCTTAAGATTTTTTATATTTTTGACTTTCTTGGTTGCCGAAATGAGACTTTAATCTAAGTATAATCAAAAACGCTTAATTATATGATTGTAACGCAATATAAAGACAATGTTATCTAAATCACATTTTTCTATGGTAAAGAGTTGGGTGCTTTTACTTAAAAATTTTGAACATCAATGGCTTTTACAAGAAATAAATAACTATTATCAAACTCCTACATGGCAAGAAATTAATCAGTTTTTACACTCACAAATTATGGTTCTTTCTGATCATGATTTTCCCCCAGATAATATTTCTCTATGGCAGTCATGGCAAACGGAAACCTATCGTTTTATTCGTCTTCTTAATACGGAGTTATTATTTTTTGCGTCCCTTAAACAACCCCGCCCCAAGCAGTTGAAGGCTAATAGTATTACTCAAAAGTTACAAGGTGCGATCGCCCTTAGCGAAAATTTGATTCATCAGGGAATAGGGAACGGGGAATAATATTTTATGGCAGAAAAGGCAACATCGCCTGAAAAAGTCAACAAACACAAGAGTAAAATCCGTATTCGCAAACCATCTCAGACGATGAATGTTTATTATTTCAACCTTAATTTAATAAGGATTTTTGTTTGTCAAAAGACTCGTTATCACATCAAAGCTATGGACTAGCTGAGAGCGTTGATAGCGTAGTCGAGGTAGGAGTTAGCTTCTACAGCGGGATCTCCACTTAAACCGTGGTTAGCTTTGATATATTTTAAAGCCTCGATGTACCAGCTAGGAGATAACTCGAAGCTACGGTTGATTTCATCGATACCAGCGATTAAATACTCATCCATAGGACCAGTTCCACCAGCTACTAAACAGTAGGTAACCATGCGTAGGTAGTAACCGATGTCACGAGAACATTTTGCTTTACCTTCAGAGGTAGAAGCGTAGTTAGCACCGGGGGTAGAGGTGGTGTAAGGGAATTTGCTGTAAACAGCGTTAGCAGCGCCATCAACTAAACGTTGAGCGTTTTCAGTTAAAGATTTAGCAGCGGTTAAACTAGCGGTAGCTTGACGAAAACGACCGAAAGCGGTTTGAATTTCGGTGCTGCTGAGGAAACGACCTTGAGAATCTGCTGCGGATACTGCTTCAGTTAAAGGGGTTTTCATTGTCTAATATTCTCCTTAAATTTTGTATGTTTGTTAACGAAATGATTTTTTAACTTTTTGGTAGCTATTTAATTAGGCTACTGCAGCGGCAGCACGGTCAAAATAGGTAGCAACTTCAGCCATTAATTGGCTACAATCACCAAGGGTAATATTGTTGGTGTCGTTAGCAATTGCTAAAGCAGCGTCTTTCATTTTTTGTACGCCAACAGCAACGGAAGACCCGGGGGTACCTAATGCTAAGTAGGTTTCACGAAGTCCATTTAAACAACGATCTTCTAATACGGAAGCATCACCAGAGAAGATAGCGTAGGTAACGTAACGTAAGATGATTTCCATGTCACGAAGACAAGCTGCCATACGACGGCTGGTGTAAGCGTTTCCACCAGGAGCGATTAATTGAGGCTGTTCAGCGAATAAAGAACGAGCTGCGTTGGTAACGATAGCAGAAGCGTTGCTGGTGATACGGTTAACGGTATCCATACGCTTGTTGCTTTCAGCAACCATTTGGCTTAAAGCATCGAGTTGAGAAGTAGATAAAAACTCTCCGCGAGCGTCAGCTTGAGAAACAACCCTTGTGAATGCGTCGTACATTTTAAGTTAATCTCCTAAATTGAATTAGTTTTGTTAGTGTTTGTTTTATTAAATCTGATTTAACTTTTTCTTTGGCTAAATCTTGGGAGTAAACCCTTGCAAATTAGTTTCCTACATTATGAGCTTAAAACCAAGTTTTTGTTAAGCATTTGTAAAGAAACTTAATTTTTTTACATTTGTTTTTTGTCAATGGGTCTTTTTTTACTTCCCGAATACTGTTATACATCTTTCTGAAGCTTTTTAACATTACATCATGTTAATTTTTCCCTCTAACTTCTTTACATTTGTTAATACTAGAATGGATAAATATTCATAAAATCAAATTAATTGATAATTAAGAATGGATAATGGATAATAGCAGTAGATTAAGATTTTCTCGTCTATACATAATTAGGACTGAAATTTACTATTTATCGTTAACTATTTACTTAACTCAATTCCCATGAAACCCCGTCCCAAAAAAAAGCAAGAATCGTTTTCTCAAAAAAAAGCCTATCCTGAACAGAAAAAACCCCGCAAAAGAGATGATGCCCCTCGTTTAAAGTCTCAAAAAACTGATGATGTTGTCTCGGATACTGATGAACACCAAGATTTGATCTATGGTTGTTATCCTGTGTTAGAAGTTTTAAAGGGCGATCGCACCTTAAACCGTATCTATGTAACAGGTAAAATGGCCTATGACAAAAGATTTGCCGACCTTATCCAAGAAGCCAAAAGCAACGGAGCAGTTATTGACATAGTTGATTCCAAAAGAATTAGTCAAGTTACTAATTTTGCCAACCATCAGGGCATTGCCGTCACCGTTGCCCCCTATGAGTATGTAGAATTAGAGCAATTAATAAATCAAGCCAAAGCCCAAACCCAAGACCCTGTAATCATTATAGCCGATGGGATTAGCGATCCCCATAACTTAGGGGCCATTATTCGCACAGGGGAAGCCCTTGGAATGCAAGGATTAATCATTCCCCAACGCAGGGCAGCGGGGGTAAACTCCACCGTCATGAAAGTGGCCGCAGGGGCATTAGAACATTTCCCCATCGCTAGGGTAATAAATCTTAATCAAGCCATCGCCACCCTACAGGAAGCAGGATTTTGGATTTATGGCACTGTGGCGGAAAGTGGTAACTATTTACACAATACAAAATTGCAGGGGGCAGTAGGTTTAGTAATAGGTTCTGAAGATAAAGGATTAAGTCAATCGGTGGCAAAATCTTGTGACTTTTTAGTATCTATTCCCATGACAGGGAAAACCCCCAGTTTAAATGCTTCCGTGGCAACAGCTATCTGTCTTTATGAGGTATGCCGTCAAAAAATAGTCCATAAAGAAAAATAACTGGGTAAATGCCCCCCTTGTCGATCCCCAAATCACCGACTAAAGTTAAGTAAGAGGGAAAAATTCTTTCCCAGCGCTTCAAAACTTTTGGTTAGCAACATATAAATAAGATTAAACTTAGACAAACACTACTATCGAGGTGTCATTCATGAAAGAACTTTTAACTCAAATTCTCAATTTTTTGGGATTGGCTTGTTGGATTAACCTAACCACCGAAAACCCTAGATGTACTTATTATTTTGGTCCTTTTTTAACAGAAAAAGAAGCTAGGGAAAATCAACAGGGTTACATTGATGATTTGCTTGAGGAGGGGGCAAAGGAAATTAAAATTTCCCTGAGGAGATTTAAACCTACGGAATTAACCATATTTGATGATTTAGGAGAGTGGAACAATCCTTCTCAGAGGGTTAAGGTTTCTAGTCAACCTTCCTTAAACCTATAATTAATTATTTATTTCCTGCCTTTATTGGGGTATAATCTTATAGCTCTTAGTCACTATCACAAGATTTTACCCCAGTTTAATATGCCCATTAGACAACAACCCAGAAGAACAGCCAGAGTCTTAGCATTACTTAGTTTAGCTCAAGTCCGTGGTAATGCCGAGAAAATTGAGCAACTAGAAATTAATGATTTATTAATAGGGGCAATCCGCAGTTTAACCACAGAGGTAGAAAGCGCTTTGGAAAGTGCGTCTGATGAGTTAAATCGCAGTAATGAACAAGTTTTTAAGAGCGAAACCCGTACCACCAATGTGGGTAGTGCCAAGGAGATGTTGAAGGATGCCATTGCCCTTACCCAAAAAGCGATTAATCGTCTTGGTAGTGTGTTGGAGTTACCCGAATTTGTCCAACTTTCTCAACAGGCTCAAGTTAGGGAGTATGCCATTGAATTAATTACTACTATTAATCGCCGTCAGACGGAAATTAATGAAATGTTGGATGGGGTGATGATTGATTGGAAGCTCAATCGTTTATCTTTGATTGATGGTAATATTTTGCGCATTGCCGTGGCGGAAATGGCTTTTTTACAAATTGAGTCTAAGGTGGCTATTAATGAGGCGGTGGAAATTGCTAAAACCTATTCTGATGATGATGGTTTTCGGTTTATTAATGGGGTTTTAAGGAAAATTAGTGATCAACTAGCTAACAAATAGTATCAGGGCGTTGATTCCCCTTGACAACTCCTTTGCCTTTAGAACTTTATTTGTTGATTAAGTCCTATTTAGAAACAATTCCAGACCATTGGACATTTTTCTCGTGGGTGCGACGGTAGGAAAAAAAGCGTTCGGGGGTTTGATAGGTGCAATAAGGTGCGATCGCAATTTGCCCTTTATCTATACCCTTTTGTTGAATTTGAGAGTTAATTACTTGGGTAACATTTAATCTGACTTTTCCTTCTTGGTCATCATTTAAGATAACTTGATTATTACTTTCATAACCTTGAGCCAAAATTTCTTGGTCTGTTCCCTGCAAAATGGTTGATAATACTTTTACGGCTACGGGGGTATCTACTTGGTACACTTCCCCATGGATAGCAGGGCCTAGGGCAAATAGTAAGTCTTCTTTTTTTGAGCCTAATTGGTGAAAAAGGGCGATCGCCTCTGGTACAATTTTAGCCGCAGTACCACGCCAACCAGAATGAATGGCACAGACTTTACCTAAAGTGCGATCGGCTATTAAAACGGGGGTACAATCAGCACTAGCAACCCATACCGACTCATGGGGTTTTTCCGAAATAATTCCATCTCCTTGGGAGTAAATCATTTTACCTTCCCCATCTTCCTTGACTTCTATGGTTGAGGTGGCAAAAATAATATTAGTGTGAATTTGCTTAAGACGAAAAGCCCTTGCTGAGTTATCTAAATACTGACTCAAGACTTCAGGGGGTTTTCCTAGAAAATCTGCTGAAAAAAAACCATGACACCAATCTTTTAACAACTCACAAGTTAAAAAATCTCCTTCAGGAGTGGATTTCCATTGCCATTGAGAAGCATGGGATGATGAATAAGTCATGGCTTGGTAATATACGGTAAATAGTAAATGCTCATAAATTGTCTATATTTTAATCAACTTTTTAGCTAACGAACAAAAATTATTTCAACTCCCTTGCAATAATGCAGTTTCTACCTTTTTTCTTCGCCCCATAAAGAGCTTGATCAACTAATTCCATTAGATTTGATAGACATTGATTCTTCGTCGGAATGGTACTGGCAATACCGATGCTTAATGTCACCCTATCACTTACCTCAGAATATTCATGGTTTAAATTTAACTGACTAATATTTTTTTGAATAGACTGCCCAAGGGCGATCGCATTTTGAACTGAAGTCTGAGGTAAAATTATAATAAACTCCTCCCCCCCAAATCGTGCCACCAATTCCCCCGCCCGCTTGACCGTAGCGTGAAGACAACGGGCAATTTGCCTAAGACATTCATCTCCCTGTAAATGCCCATAAGCATCATTATAAGCCTTAAAATAGTCCACATCGGCCATAATTAACGATAGAGAATGTTCCTGTCTCAAATGTCGATTCCACTCACTCTTCATGGTTGTATCGAACAGACGACGATTGGCAATCCTTGTTAAACCATCACTATTGGCAAGGAATTTTAACTGTAATTCCATTTGTTTTCGTTTGGTAATATCCCTTATTATCAAAGAAAAGCCATCTCCTAGTTTATTGGCAATGAAATGATACCACGTACTTTTATCCCCTGTTTTTAAGTAAATATCTTCCGATAAAAAACCACCATTTTCCACCAATTTTTTTAACTTATCAAATAGACTCGAATTTATTTTATTGATCAATTTTTTACCCACCAATTTACCCGTTAAATTTTTTTCATGGGTATTGATCATTTTGGCAAATACTGGATTAACCACTAGACAACGAAAATCATCGATTTCAGTGCTTAACGGTTTTCTTACCGCCTGAAGTGCCGCTACACCATCCAAAGAAGTATTAAGAATACTGGCGAGTAATGCCCTTGATTGATATAAAATTTCTTCTGCTTCCTGTCTTTTTACTATTTCTTTTTCTAGTAACTTTTTTTGTTTTTGAATAGTCAATTGATTTTCAATTCTTGCAATTACTTCTTCAATTTGAAATGGTTTAGTGACATAGTCTGCACCTCCTGCTTGAAAAGCCTTCACTTTATCAAAAACTTCATTTAAAGCACTAATAAAAATTATGGGAATATCTTGGGTAAAAGGATCATTTTTTATGGCTTCACAAACTTGATAACCATCCACTTCAGGCATTTTTATATCTAATAAAATCAAATCAGGGGGATTAGAGTTTATTGAACGTAGAGCAACTTTTCCACTGAGGGCTTTCCTAACATTGTAATTAGAAGAGCTTAATATGTTAGCTAAAACTTTAATATTTTCTGCTATATCATCTACAATTAAAATACTATATTGGTTATTTTCTGACATTATCAAGAAAGTTAAATATCTATTATTGTTTAATTTTAATTATTATCTTTTGCCTTCTATCTATCTATCTTAAATAAAGAATTTTTTTCACATCTTAATTATAATTCTTCAATCAAATTAGTAATTTTATCTAATTCCAAAGAATCAACAATTTTCACTAAACCGTCAATTAGATAGGTTTCTGTTTTCGGTATTTGCTCAATTAAATCTAGTATTAATGGTTCATCTAAATCAATACTAGCCTGATATAGTTTATTTAACCATTCTTGGGACATGGTGAGTAAATCTGATGGTTTCAATTCCTTGACATGGGAAAAAGATTTATTACATGAAATTTGACTATAAATAAAACGTACTCCTAAATGTTTAGTTAACATTTCAAAAATGGTTTCTTGGCGAAAAGGCTTACGGACAAAGTCATCGCACCCCGCCGATAAAATAACCGCTTTTTCCTCCTCCAAAACACTAGCGGTAACGGCAATAATAGCCGTAGCATTACCCATTACTGTACCTTTAATAATTTTTGTTGCTTCATAGCCATCTAAAATGGGCATTCTCATATCCATAAAAATTAGGTGGGGTTGCCATTCCTCCCAAAGGGCGATCGCCTCTTGACCATTATTTGCTATTATTAAATTAAACCCAAAAGGCTCTAATAATTTTAATAATAACTGACAATTAATTTCTTTATCATCCACAATTAAAATTCGATATTGTTGTTGATTCTCCTCAATACCAACCACCTGTAAACTAGGATTATTAACCTGAATTTCCTCTTCAGAAACTACATCAGCATTAATAGAAAAAGAAAAAATACTACCTACATTTTCTTCACTAGAAACATTAATTTCTCCCTCCATTAACTCTACAAATTTTTTACTAATAGACAACCCTAAACCAGTCCCATCATTAACCTCTCTGCCCGTTTTTGTTTGAGAAAATGGTTTAAATAAATTTTCTAATTCATTCTCACTTATTCCCCTCCCAGTATCCCTAATAATAAATAAAAATTTAACCTGAGTTTCTTCTATCTCAATCTCAACTAGGGAATTATGAACATTAGCAATTTGTACCGATATACCTCCTTGATCAGTAAACTTAGTAGCATTACCAATTAAATTAAATAAAATTTGTCTTAATTTTGGTGCATCAGCTTCAATAAAGCGGGGTAAATCATCTAATCTTTCAAAAATTAATTGTAAACCTTTTTTTTCACATTTATATTTAAAAATATCTTCAATATCATCTAATAACTTATATAAGTCGAATTTTTCTAAATTTAAGGTTATTTTTCCAGCTTCAATTTTAGATAAATCTAAGATATTATTAATCAAAGTCAATAAATGCTCTCCACTGCGGTTAATAATATTAATACTTTCTTGATGTTCAAGAGGAATATCATTAGACCTTAACATAATTTGAGTAAAACCCAAAATCCCATTTAAAGGAGTACGTAATTCATGGCTCATATTAGCTAAAAATTCACTTTTAGCATGGTTAGCAACCTCTGCTTTTTCCTTTGCTTTAACTAATTCTTCTGTTCTTGAGGCTATCTTATTTTCCAAATCATTTAGTAAATTTTGAATGGTTTGTGCCATCTCATTAAAAGCATTTCCTAAATTGCCTAATTCATCATTTCTTTTAACCTTAATAGATTGGTCATAATTACCGTTTTTAAAATGGTTTACCGCTCTATTAAGTTCCAAAATAGGATTAGTAATATAGTTAGTTGTCCATAATCCAATTAGTAAAGAAACTACTAAGGTGATTAACCAAATTAGAATAGTAATTCTCATATTTTCTTGTACTTCTCCCATCACATCTTCTTCTGGCAATAAAATTACTACATACCATTGTTGATCGAGGTTATTGTTAAAGGGAAAAATTTGTACAAAATAAGGTGTATTGTCTAAATGAGTTTGTATAAATTCTGGAGCATTAATTTGGGTTAAATTATCACTAATTTTAGTGTTCAATTCCTGTACTTGTGATGATTCACTGTTAGCAATATTTACCCTCTCTGCAATTTGTTTCAGTTTATCAGCTTCAGGATTAGTTATTACAAAAGGATTTTCCATAGAACTAGCAATTAAATTCCTAGAAGAATCCATAATAAATATGTCACCATTTTCTCCAATGGTTAAAGTATTTAAAAAGTTACTAACCAAAGATAATAGTACATCACTGAATAAAACTCCTTCTAATTGGTCATTTTGATCATAAATAGGTACTACGGCGGAAATAGCTAAACGAGGAGTTCCTTTATAAATAAAAATGTCGCTCCATGTGGCTTCTCCTGCGGTTATTGCCTGTTGATACCAAGGACGATTTTCACTAATAAAATCAGGAATAATCTCTTTTTGACCTATTCTATTACCTTCATCATCGGTATTATAAATACGTAAATTGTTAGGTAAACTTTTATCCATCAAATTTAAGTCAATTTGATTATTATCTAATCTCTCTACTCCGATTAATTCCCCTTGGGATGACGCATAACCGATAAAACCAATGGTGGAAAAACTATTTATCTGTTTCCACAAATATTTCTCCATCAAATCAAAGTCTTGATAGCGGTACTTAAACAAAACTCAAGCCCAAACAAAGCCTAAACTAGCTTTATAAGCAGAAAATACCTCAGTATTATGGGCAAGCCAGTGGACAAAACGAAAAGATACAGCAGTGCGAAATGCCTCGAGTGCTTCAGCAAAG
>NZ_JBSZCP010000011.1:0-32315 GCF_054166785.1 Cyanobacterium sp. | reverse complement strand
CTTGGATGGAAAGATGTAAAAATTTGGTCAAAAACTTTGAAAGAACCTTATTCAACTCCACCCAAAAAGTTAACTTATGTTTTATTCGATTACTTTTAAAAAGACTCACTGCTTCCTGAGATACCAAATGGGTTCTATATAACCTTAGCTTGGGAGAATGATTGTCAGTCAGCGGCAGGGAACAGGGAACAGGGAACAGGCAAGAGATAATAATTATTCATTGTTAATTGTCCATTATTCATTGCTAATTGTTTACCTGTCTTAACCAGAAAATCTTAACCCGAATTCAAGTTATATATTAAGTAACCCCAAGAAAAACCCCTTTCTTATACCTCCTTATCACGGGCGAGTAATTGATGATAAACTTCCTCTAACTCCATATCACGTTGACGGGCAAAATCTTCATCACGAGATTTTAAAACATCTTCACGATTAGCATATTTGATAGTAATAAACACCGCTGCAATACTGGTGATAACAGAAATAGAAAAGAAAAATAAAGCCAAACCCAAATCAGCAAACTCACCATTACCTAATTTAGAGAAAAAGCTACGGGTTGCCATGGAAACTTGAGTGACAGCAGATCTTAAATTACCCTCCTCATCAAAGTGAAATTCGTATAACTCAGGAAATTCATCTCTTAAAAAAGCTAAATCATTACCTCTTTGCGCACGGATACTTAATTTGTCATCAAAAACTTTTCTGGCATCTTTATAAACCGCATAATTTTCTTGTCGTAACATATTAGCGCGAACACATATAGGAATTCTTTCCTCAGGGGTATTACTCCAATCTTTTTCACTCTCACTCCATAACCCTTCAAGTCTTACTATTTGTCGGTGACGATCAGGATCATTTTCGCTAAGGGTTCTTACATTTGCTTGTCCTTCCTCACATTGTTGGTTAACTTCTTCATATTCAGAAGAATTAAAGTTACTAAGATCTTCTACTTTCGCTTCCTGTTGAATAAGTAAATAATCAACGGCTTGGTATTGGATACCAGTGGGGTTAGTTAGCAATTCAACACCAATACCAGACACAAGGGATTTAACAAAACTAATACTAACCATGCCAAAGATACCAACATTTGCCCAACCACGGTTCTTTTTGGTACGATTAGCCACGGTACTAGCGGTTACATTAGAGAAACAAAGAACACCAGCATCAATTAACAATCCTAAAATAACGGCGGGGAAATTACCTAAAAATTTGAAACAAAAGAAGTAAAAAGGTGCATTAGAAATAAAGTCCACTACATTAGCAACGGTGTTGGTGTTTGCGGTAATGTTGGCGTGTTTTTTTAGTTCATAAGTGACATAGGCGTTACCATAATAGTCTTGGGGATTAGCAATTAAAAAAGAGCTTATTTTTTCTACTGATGATGGATCTTTGGGAGTTACTTTTTTGCCTTCTTGGGTGAGTTCTAATATTTCAGCGCAACTGGGATCTTGTTCAATGAATTTGATGATAAGTTCGGGTTTAGATAATTCGGTGTAGTTGTTTTGGGGGTGTTGTTGCTGTTGTTCTTGTTTTATCATCAATTATTCCTGCTTTTTTATCAACAAATATAGTTAAACATTCCCCAAGAATGGGTATTTTCCTATGACTGAGGAGGCACGTTTTCTCGGTGAAAATTAAGCTCCCTCCGAGGGGAAGGCAACTTAATTTTTATTGATTAACCAAGCATATCTTTTTACCTCCTTTCGTTGGAACATTTACTAAGATAAATGGCTTCAAGAAAGGTCTTTTTCTTGGTTTTGATTTAAATCTTTGTTTGATTTATTTTCAGGTAAATTGTTCTGTTTCTCATTAAGCAACCTCTTATACAATTGACTTCGGGGAAACTTCTGTACAAACCACTCCGGATGATTTTCCATAACCCAATACTTCACCTCGGACATATAGTGTCTTATACTTTTTAAATCGAGATATAAACGTAAATAAATATCCACAGGATGCTTTTTTTTAAAACCTTTCAAAAGTAAGTAATGTAAAAGAGAAGTTATACGGTCAAGTTGGTAATTTATCAGAACAATACGTTCTTGAACTTCTTCGATAGAAAGATTCTTTGATATTTTATTCATAAGTCCTCAGGAACAGTGTGCAAATAGATATATCCCATCTCAACCATCACTAGGCAAGATAAGACTAACGATCGCCCCTACAATTACTATTGTAGATTGCCCTAGGAAAAGGACTTTTCTTAGGTACGATTGGTACAGGGTTAAAGGGGCGACACTTTATTTAATCCCCCCTAATGGGGAAGGGGGGAAACCCCTTTGGGTGATTCTACAAAATGATTAAACGACAACCAGAATGATCAACGGCAGTGTCAATTTCACGGTAAAGAATATCAATCCATTCTCCTCTATCTTTGGGAAAATCTTTCCATTTTACTGCTAATACCCAATATTGTTCTAGTTTTAATGCTTGACGAATGCCATACCAACGACGACTTTTTAGGTCATAAATGCGATCGCGCCCTTTTTGTTCACTTTCTAACAAAGAAATACCCACACGAACTAATTTACCATCTTGGTTTTCTAGTTCAATGACAGCATCAATATTTAACACATCCCAAAGTACAAGCACATCACTAAAGTCATGTCTTTTATTTCTTGCCCATGTGACACGTTTAGATAAATATTGTTCAGCTACAGAGAGTAAGTGTTCAGCATTCAAATCAGAAGCTCTGAAAGCTAATACTCTTAATTGTGATGCTACCGCTTGAAATCTTAAACCTAACATTGAGTTGATCTCCTTTTATTTTTAGACATACTAACCCCTTGGGTTAGGATAAATCGAAAAAAGGAAAAACAATGCGTTACGAATCTGTCAGGTTTTGCTTTTTTTGAGCAACACAACTAATATAACTATAAATTCTGATTTCGTCAAGGATTTTTTGCAAGATTTTCCCTAACTCTTGACAATTACAAAGATAAGCTAGGGCAAGAAAAGCCTCTTTCTAAGGTGCGATCGCACAGCGCCATTTCATGATCGCACAGAAATTTACTTCTCACACTGCCACTTTACAATCACTCCTACTCTATTTATATTCCTCGGAGTCTCTCCATAGAAAACACCCCCAAAACTTCGATAGTTAAAGAGGTGTTTCCAACAAATCCCATGTAACCCCATGGGTAGGGAGAATGTAAAATAAAAAAAAGAGGTAAAAGAATGTTCCATTGTTTCCAACAAATCCCATGTAACCCCATGGGTAGGGCATTCAAAAGTTTGTTCACCAGTGTATATGGTTAACTTTGTTTCCAACAAATCCCATGTAACCCCATGGGTAGGGTCTTCGTTTCAGAGGCATTACACTACAAGAGTTTTAGCCTTTGAATCTACACAATAATAATCATAACACAAAAAATCCTAATTATGCAACAAAAAAAGAACTCTGAAACCCTTATGGGGCATGGCATCGACACAATACCACGAAATAATAGGCGTTTGGGGGTTTTTCATTATTGTGTAGATTTTATTTTGATAATGAAGATATAATACTAGACCTATCTACAATTAGACTACAAAATACTAACTTAGAGGGGGTTAATTTACGATCCACTAATCTACAGAATAGATAAGTATAGTGAAATACCTAAACCTGTTGGGGGATGGGGTACTTCTTTTATACCTTTTTTTGAAGCGGTGGAGAAACAAGGGCATCATAGTGATGGGGGAGAGGGGGTTTGGTTTGTATCTATTTGACGGATGGTTATGGTTGTTTCCCTGATAATGTGCCTTCTTTGCCTGTTTTATGGGTGGTTTGCGCGGGAGGCTTGGATTTACAGGAGTTTCCTTTTGGGGAAACCGTACGGCTTCTGAATTCTGTTTAAAGTGCGATCGCCCTTAACAAACTAAATTAAAGCCATTTTTCGTCGTTTAAATCCTCCTCAAACTTATCAACATCTTTAAAACCATAGGATTTTAACTTTTCAAGATAGGGTGAATAATCAAAATTTTCCTCATTCCAAGGTTCTATATCCCATACCGCAGATACAACATTTTCTAACCATCTTGGAGGGGGAGAATATTTTTTAAAATAGGCGATTTTTTCTTCAAAAGTCTTAATATTTTCCTCAAACCAATGATAATAAATCATCAAAAAATCTTCCCCATAACCCATTCTCCAAAACATACTATAGGGATGAGTATTAGTAAAAATAACCCAAGGAGGAGGCACTTCACCATATTTTTTTAAATATTGACTCACTTCTTTTTGATAATATTCAGACTCAAAAAAATTATCCATTTTTACCTCTTTTTCCTTTAACAATTACTAAGATATACTAGGCTAAGAAAAGGGCTTTTCTTCGTTAGGGTGTGCGTTAGGAAATCAAAAACTATTTAATAGTAAATAATACTAAATCTGAATGGTAGAGTATATCACCCCCGCCTTGCAATGAATTACAAGGCTAACAGTTTATCGTTCAATGAATTGAATTAAGGTATATTTTTATTTACGGATTTGGTATAATTATCCCCTCGCCTTTGGGGAGAGGGGTTGGGGGTGAGGAAAACTAAATTTACAATTCTGACAAATGATTTAAGGGTTCAAATTTACAGCGGATTGTTTCATCTTCCATTTCAACCTCTAGGCTAAATTTATGCTTTTCGGGTATGGTTACCATTCTTTTGTGAAATACAGCGCCCCCAGCATAGTCTTTTTTCTCAATTTGATCTCCCCATGAATCCACTTCACCCCCGATATATAACTCAGTGACAGAAACACCCTCAATAAACAATACTTCTGTAGGTTCAATGTCTTCTAAATCAACGGTAACCGTTTCGCCATCTTCTTCTATTTGACATACCCCTGATAAAGCGAATCCATTGGCAATGTAATCTTTCATAAATTTATTTTCACCGATAATATACAAGTTTCTCGATCATCACCCACCCTACACCCCCTAACACTATCACCACATAACTTTTAAGTTTCTTCAGGGTTAAAGTCGAAACTAGGATAATTACCTTCTACGTAATGTTTGATTAAATAAGCATGGGATAGGGGTTTTTTATAATTTTCCACATCACCATTGGTTTCATAATCTAATAAAACAACGGTTTTAGTTGCAGACATTTCTTTTAATTGTTTTACTAAATCAGCGAGGGGGTTTTCTAATATCCATAAATAACTGGGAAGATAGATAAATTTTCGAGCATCAATATAACTTAATAATTTGGTGTAACCCACAGAATGACCTTTACATTTTCCAAATCTTCTCACTGTTCTTTTGATCCCTTTCATATCTCGAATTTTCATTTTATTACGATCCACTGCTTGGGTTTCAAATACTTTTAAACCTTGCCAAATACCTTCTACAGATTGACTTGTCCAACGGGGATAAAAAGGAACGGGAATATTACCATGGGGATAAAAAGGACTAAATTTCACCCAAGGATTATCGCCTTTAGAGGTTACATCAATAATGGTGGCTTCGGGATAGTCTTTTTGGATATTTTCTAAACGACGACGGCGACTTTGAACTACTATGGGCATATATTTTTTTCCTCTTTTTTTAACCACACTTATTATGATAGGGGTGTTCAAGAAAGGGGGTTTTCTTGTGGGGTTGGTTGGTGGGGGTTACCCACCCCATGGTTTATTTTGGTAGTTTTTCTAATGATTCTATGATGGTTTGTGTGATGGCTTCGTCTCCTTCTTGTTGAGTCAGACTAAGGGCTTTTTGCCAATCTTTTTTGGCTTCTTCATATTGCTTGAGAGATTCAAAGACTTCTGCACGATTACTGAAATATATTACACATTCAGAATCAAGTTCAATGGCTTTGGTGTAATCTGCGATCGCCTCGTGGTACTGTTTTAGTTCATTGTAAGTAACACCTCGATTACAGTAAGCTGGTGCAAATGCGGGATCGATTTCGATGGCTTTGGTGTAATCTGCGATCGCCTCTGGATATTGTTTTAATTCATAATAGGTAATACCACGAATACCATAAGCATCTAAATTGTAAGGATCGAGTTCAATAACTTTGGTGTAATCTGCGATCGCCTCTGGATATTGTTTTAATTCATAATAGGTAATACCACGAATACCATAAGCATTTAAATTGTAAGGATCGAGTTCAATAACTTTGGTGTAATCTGGGATCGCCTCTTGGTACTGTTTCAGTTCACGGTAAACATCACTCCGATTACAGTAAGCTGGCGCAAATGCGGGATCGATTTCGATGGCTTTGGTGTAATCTGCGATCGCCTCTTGGTATTGTTTTAGTTCATTGTAAGTCATTCCTCGATTTAGATAATATCGTTTATATTCATATGGAGAATAAAATTTATATCGATCTGAAATTTCAATCGCTTTACTAAAATCAGCAACAGCTTCTTTGTATTTCTCTAATTGATAGTAGATATTACCCCGACGAAAATAAACAGAATTGAAACCATCAGGATTAAGTTCGATGGCTTTGGTGAAATCTGCGATCGCCTCTTGATATTGCTCTAATTCACTGTGAGTAATTCCCCTGTTATAGTAACCTGTCAGCTCTTCAGGATCAAGTTCAATCGCCTTCTCATAGTCGGCGAAGGCTTCTTTATATTGTCCTAATTCACTGTAAGTATTTGCTCTATCGCAATAAGCGGATGAATCTTCAGCATTCAGTTCAATAACTTTAGTCCAATCTGCGATCGCCTTTTCGTTTTCTTCATCCATATAGATGATGGCACGAGCACAATAAGCATTAATATACTCAGGATCAATTTCGATGGCTTTAGTGTAATCTGCGATCGCCTCTTGATATTGTTTCAATTCATTATAAGCATGACCACGATTAAAATAGGCTTCCTTATCTTGGGGATTAAGTTCAATGGCTTTGGTATAGTCAGCAATGGTTTTAGATTCTGTCATGGTAATAATATCTTCAATAATTTAGTTATTAGTAATCAATATTCGTCATCATAAACGTCACAAGGAAAGGGGGTTTTCCTGTCTTAAATCAATTGTGCTAACTGCTTTAATTCATCAATAATTAATAAAAACCGTTCTTCAATATCCGAAGCTGTGCGAGAATTTTTCCTAAATCCAGCATGAAGCACATCATTTCTTAAACTAGCTAGGCATAAGTTATTACCCCAAATATCTCCCACTTTTTTAGCTAATTCTTTATTTGATTTTTTCCACTCTTTCCATTTATCTCGATAAACGGATGTGCGATCGCCTATTTTCCCCCCCGCCAATAAAATTTCAACTTCATCTCTTTGTCTCTGATCTGAAGGATCTATTTCTAAAGAGAAACTAACATTTAATTGATAACCAAGGAAAGAAACTAACCACTCCCTAGCTAAACAAATTGATTGAACAATTTTATCTTTTTGATAATACCATTCAATCATATTTAACATATTAATTAAATCTTGTTTTTCATCTCCACTATCTAAATTAATCCCTAAATTTGCATAGTCTTCTTTCACTTTTCCTAATAATTTTTCAAAGGGAGGTAATTCTTGAATAACACTTTCTTTTGCCTTTTGAATCGCATCATCCAAAGTCGATGCTTCTTGAATAACATCCCGAGGGCGCAACAATTGTAAGCCCTGACTAATATTTTTTATTTTAGTAGCTAACTCTAGGGTAGTAGAATTTTCTTCTTGATTTTCCCCCAGTAAATTGACTAATTGTTTTCCATTTCCAGTCTTAATAAATTGATCCGTTGCCGTAATCCAATCAAGTAAACTCATGATTGGTAATAAGTCAAAAGTAGGCATATCCTGTCCTTTTTTATTAGGATCATAAGCCCCATAAACAAACCCTTTTATTTTCACATTATTGATAGTTCTTAAATAACTAATGGACAATAGAACTACCATGGGAATGGAACGAAAACTATGGGTAATATCAAATACAATTTCTTCATCAGGTGCGATCGCATTAGTAATAACATTAAAAATTTCCCAAATTTCCTCTGGGCTGTTATTTTCAGGAATATCTAAAGGTATTAGTTCCACATCTTTTTTATCTGCAAAAATTTCTTGTAAAGCATCCCAATTTTTTTTTCTAGCACCTTTTGTCAGTAAAATATATATAGATTGTGCTTGATAAAAATCACATACTGCCTCCTGAATAAAACAAGTTTTTACCTGCTGATTTATTTCGGGAAATTGAGGATGATTGTAGGTGGTTTCTTCGTAGTTTCCTGTACCCAGACAAGATATGATTTTAATAGGCTTATTCATAATTTATTTCACAAAATACTACCGCATTGTCAACCATAAGTGTAGCAATTGCTTCTCTCTACAAAGATTAAAAAATATTAACAATATGATTATGTATTATGAATATTAAGTTAACTTGTCTTTAACCCACAGGTTAATATTCTTGCAAATCGTATGATCTTAAATTATTAAATTCATGATTAGTGTAAAGGCGATCGCAAAGTGGCAGGCTTTGCCTGATCTCACTGAGATTTAATTCGCAGCGCACCCTTATGATAAGTCTTGTAATACATATTTTAATTATTCCTCAATTATTATCAATCAAATCATCTCTAGGAGAAAACAAAAAATGACAACATTTCATTTCTATTTTGATGAAAGTGGAAATTTTGACTTAGACAACCCACAACACGATCAAATTGTCGGAATTTTAGTCTATGATCCCAATAATCGAGCAAACCCCAATACTCTTCATGACACGGCTAGAACGATACTGGCAGAAAGTTATGAATTAGCTTATGAAAGAAGCCTCCCTTTAGAAATTCACGGCACGCAAATGCGTTGTGATAATCAGTATCATATTTTTGTTCAATGTTTACTAGATACACTAAATACGGATGCAAATATCAGCAAAACTTGGCAATCAATACGTATAGTTAACAAAGAAAGAATTGTTTATGAAGATAATAATGAAAATTACCTTTATATAATAGCTGAATTAGTATTAAAAATAGTACAACAAAAAGATAAAGAAGGATTTAAAGATATTAATCTATATTTGTACCCTGCTTCTCGATTTGTTCGGAATCAACAATATGAAGAAAAAATAGAAAATATTTTACGTTTTTTACAAGCTCGTCAAGAAAATATTATTGATTTTAGATTACGAAGAGTACAACAAAGACCAGCAGGGAATCATCGTTTATTACAAATAGCAGATGTATTGAGTAATGCTAGTTATAATAACTATAATAGATGTGTAAATAATCCATTGACAAAGGATAAGCTAGAAGCAATTTTCAAAGATTATAACTTTACTTTAATTGTACCTTTATTTTCCAAAAGAGTTGAAATTTTACTAGAAGAACAGTCTTATGCTTTAGCTTTACGATTCACTCTACTAGAAATAAACTCAGAAAATAATGGACATAAAGCCAAAGAATTTCTCACTCAAATTATTAATAAATTAGTTGAATTACCTTCCTCCGAAAGAAATGCACATCTTAACTATTTAATTACTTGGTTAGAACAAGAAATTAATCAAAAAAGAGATTCAGAAAATGGTTATAAATTAGCCAATAAAATCAATAAACATATTTACGCTAATTTAAGAGAAAAACTATCAGAAAAAAATGAACAAAAAAGCATAATTTGGTTTGAATATAACCTTCACTTTTGGGCATTAACTGCCTGTAATCATAGTGGAAAGTTATTTAAAGGTAGTCAAGAGGCGGAAATATTAGATCAGCTAAAATCAGAGCTATATCAACAAGTAGAGCATCTTAGCCTACTGATGGAGGGGTTAATTGCTCAAGCAGTTCATTATACCGATTGTTTTGAGTTTGATAAAGCTATTGAAAGAACTCAATTTGTTATCGATTTTTATGACTATTTCTTCGGGGATGAAATGCAACAATTTTTTACTGAAATAGTAGATGATAGGGAAAATAATAACAGTATCAAATCAGATTTACGAGCAAAAGGTTATGGAACTTGTTTACAAGCACAAGCATATAAATGTTTACAAAATAATAATCCTCAACTATTAGCCACTGCCCGAGAATATAGCGACAAAGCGATTAACGAATTTGTAGCTTTAAATGATAAACAAAGACAATATCAATATCGTTCTCAATTAGAAACCGTTGGAGGTGACTTTAGCGCATCTCGTCAATATTTAGCTAAAAGTTTGGATTTAAATGAGGATAGTTCCTATTTAGACATAATGCAACATCTTCGACAATTAGACATAAATAATCAAGCATTTCCTCTGTTACACTTATTTAGATTAGGCTATGGTTCCTATTTTCATAGTAATCATACCGAGTGGAACAAATTTCAAGAAGCATTACAACAGTCAAGATTATTAATTAATCCTTGGTTTGTTACAACCCCCCCAGAATATTATCCCATTCATAGTATTCTGCGCAGGGTGGCAAGTTTCGGTTTAATTATGAAAGATAAAAACTTAGCCCAACAGGCTTTAGGAAAACTCAACAACTTACAGCCTATACAAAAAAGTCCTATTTTTGGCTTAATACAAATAGCCACTTATCTTGAATATGCTGGTTTAATTTGGACTGGAGAGTTAAATAATGATTTTAGTAATCTTATTGCCCATAAAGATAGAACAAAAATTACAATCACATCTTTACTAAACCAATTAAATGACCAGAATTTTGAGCAAATGCAGGTTTTTAAAACACAGGTGATGGAAACTGTAACCGCAATTCAGGAAGGTAGTGGGCAAATTCTTGATGTTAAAAGAACATTACTGAAATTAGCCAATCAAATCGGTTATTAATAATTTTAGCGTTACTGAATTTATACTAAATCCGTGAATCAAAACATATCTTAGTTCAATTTATTGAACGATAAACTATTAGCCTTGTAATTCATTGCAAGGCGAGTGATGACATACTTTCTGAATCGGACAGATTTAGTATTAGGCGTGGTTTTAGACTGTATTTCGGGCTTCTAGCCCGATTTTTGCGAAGCCTTATGGCGAATAACAGTAGGGTGGGCAATGCCCATCATTGAAAACTGTCAGAATACCACTCTTGAGTTAGAGTAATATCCTTTTTGTGGTTACAAGAAACCTCCTTTTCCTTATGGCATTTATCTTATTAAATGTTGTCACCAACGAAGGAAAAAAACCTATGTTAGCTTTAAGATTCAGAACCATCGCATCTCAATTACAAGTATTAGGTTTCAACGCCCCTGACTTAAACGGAGATTATTTATTATCCATAGCTAAAAAATTCTTACCTAAACGTGTTTCATGGGCAGAAAACAGACGACATGATTTAAGTGATATTTTTGAATTATGGGAAGTTTTAAATATTGATAGTGTAATAGTTTTAGAAAATGCAGAAGGTAAATTAATCCGTGTTGGCATTTCCTTTGTTGCTGATGAAAGAAGAGGTACTGAATTAGTTTATTCTCGTCAAAGTAAAACATGGAGAAATATTCGTCACGCCTTAAACTTAGAGCAATATTGGGTATTTGTAGTTAAAGCAAAAAATTTCCCTAATGAAGAAGAATGGACTGATATTCTTTATGATGAAATTGATGTTCCTGCTTCTGAATCTGGTTGTCGTCTAGTCATTTTATAACGGTTGATGGGGGAGTTTATCTCCTCTTTTTCTTCCACAGTATATAGCAATTATTAGGCTCATGAAATACAAAACGATCCCCCTAAATCCCTCTTAATAAAGGCAGGAATGATTCAAAGTAGTAATAAAATTCCATTTTGATTAGTTCAATTTATTGAACGTAAACCGTTAGCTGTGGAATTTATTACACAGCGGGAATTAGACTCACAATTGACCCAACGTGTAATGAATTACACGTCTAACAGATCTCGTTAAATAAATTTAACTCTATTTTTCAGTAAAAATATTGTAGTTAATAATCATATTTGATGATTAACTTAGACAAAATGGTTGAATTACTTGCTATTTGTACTTTTAAGTTAATTTAAAATTGAAGAATGAATCACCCCTGCCTTAATAAGGGGGACTTGCAAATAATAAATACAACTCATAATTATAAAAAAATCTATATCATGTACAATAATCAATTTAAATTTTCTATTAACTATAATTCTAATATTGACAAATCAGAATTCATTTTAGAAGATCTTAAACCTATATCCGATGAATTTACTGTTATTGATCTGATTAAAGATGCTAAAATTCAGTTAGATCAATTAATCAATAAAAATATTTTTGATGATTTCCATGTCTTAAAAATTAGTGGACGTTTACCTTTACCTATTGCCTATCTTTTGGCTCACGATTTGCAACATTTTTTTAATGTAATTGCAGTTTATTATCCTCAAAAAAATATTTATGTAGTTACCCATAGCAGTAATGCTCATTATCAAGTAGGGGATAGTTTTAGTGATGGAAGTGATCAAAAAATTTCTGTAACATCGTCAGAAAAAGAGGCTTTTACTACGAGAGTATCAGGGGATATTTTATATGTTGATTGTACTTTGGGGATAAAAGACGGGGATTCTTTGACTAGGGAAGTAGAAGAAAAAATAAATCAATTAATTGCAACTAAACAGTTGAAGGGAGGTAAGCTATTAAAAATTAATGGTAAATCTTCTGTATTGGCAAGTTTTGTTATTGCCCATAAGGTATGTCATTTATATGCTAATGTCGCTGTTTTTGACCCTAAAATTGATGGTTATGTAACCGTAACACGCCATGGAGGTTTATATCCTATTGGTCATTATCTACCAGAAAATAATAATTTACATCAACATAAAAAAATAGTAATTTGTGGTAATGCTAACCGAGGAAAAACTTTAATAAAGGATGGTTTGAGAATGATTTTAAGTCAATATTTAAGAAATGAAGATTATTATCTAATTTCGGGGTGTCCTGATGGTGATGGTGCTTGGTATAGTGAAACCTGTCAAAATAATTCTTCTTTAGCTAGACGATTAAAAGATCAATATAAAGCTAGTTTTACCCCTGAGTTTGCTAAAAATAAAGCCCTTGAAATCAAAAATATTGGCACTCCTTTATTAATTTTTGATGTAGGGGGAAAAATGAATGGTAGTCAACTAACTCCTTCAAATCAAATCATTATGGCGGAGGCTAATTGTGCGGTTATTGTGGGGGGAAATGAGGTTGAAATTGCTCCTTGGCGTAACTGTTGTGAGGAATTAGGACTAAAGGTTATTGCTGAGATTACTACGAAAACAGAGGAGGGTAATGATACTTTTGATGTTAAAAATAATGTTTTTTCTGCCACAATTCATCAGTTAGGAAGGGGTAATAATTTAACTCAATCTACTGGCATTAACAAGCTAGCGGAATACATCGCCCCGGGGGATAATTTTTGATTGGGTAAGGCAAAATCTACACAATAATGAAAAACCCCCAAACGCCCATTATTTCGTAAGATTGTGTCGATGCCATGCCCCATAAGGGTTTCAGAGTTCTTTTTTTGTTGCACAATTAGGATTTTTTGTGTTATTATTACTATTGTGTAAATTCAAAGGCTAAAGCTCTTGTAGCGTAACGCCTCTGAAACGAAGACCCTACCCATGGGGTTACATGGGATTTGTTGGAAACGTGAAAAGGCTCCATGATAGGAGAGACTAGCCGTTCGTCCCTACCCATGGGGTTACATGGGATTTGTTGGAAACATCAATGCTGATGAAATCACCCTATTACAGTATATATCGACCCTACCCATGGGGTTACATGGGATTTGTTGGAAACACGAGAATCCAGTCCCATGAAACTATACAACTCCTGTGACCCTACCCATGGGGTTACATGGGATTTGTTGGAAACACCTCTTTAACTATTGAAGTTTTGGGGGTGTTTTCTATGTATGCTGTGTTGTGTGCAAATAATAATTAGTAGCAGAGCATTTCAAAATGGTATTGTTTGTAAGTAAGGTCTATGCCATTGAATGTAAGGTAGGAAATCCCCTTTTCTTAGTAGTGTTTATTATGGTCATGAAAGATAAAATGATCGCCCTAAATTCTCCTTGGTAAGGAAGGACTTGGAAATAATAGATATATTTCCTAATTTAGATAAAGAAAAATAAAGACTATAAAGATTAAGAATAAATCCAATTAATGAATAAAAAAATGTCTAAAGTAATAGTTTCCACCTGTGGCACAAGTTTATTAACCAATACTCCTGATAGCGATTTGAGAAAGTTGTTGATGAAAACGGGGAATTACCAAGAAACGGATTTTACTAAAGAAGAAAAAATATTAATTGATGAGCATATTACTAATATTGAAAATCAAATTAATGATCTAAGTATTATTGATGTTAAGAAAAAAAGTGCTGAATTAAATGGAATTTTGACTTATTATGATGATCAAATTCCTAGCTCATCGGGAACTCCTGATGTTCATTTTATTTTGGTTAGTGATACCTATCTAGGAAGAAAGGTAGGGGAAATTTTGGCTCATTGGTTAATGAATAATAAATTAACTGCTCAGGTGATCACAATTGCTGATTTGGCTACTAATAATCGGGATAATTTTCGTTTGGCAATGTCGGAGTTGATCAACTGGTGTAATGACACTTTAAGGGGTTATCGGGATACGGGTTATGAAGTAATTTTCAACCTCACAGGAGGGTTTAAAAGTGTTCAGGGTTTTTTGCAAAGTGTGGGAATGTTTTATGCGGATAAATGTATTTATATTTTTCAATTTAGTTCTCAATTATTGACTATTCCCCGTTTACCGATTAAGTTAGATACGGAGGAGATTATTGGTGATAATTTAACTATTTTTCGCAGGTTAAATGCTGGTTTTACTGTTAAAAAAAGTGAGTGTAAAAATATTCCTGAAACGCTTTTGTTTTACCTTGAAAATGAAGACAATGCGACTCTTTCTGAATGGGGGGAGTTAGTCTGGTTACAGTCCAAAAATAACTATTATAAAGATGAATTGTTACCTCCTTTGAGTGAAAAATTGGTTTATTCTGAGGAGTTTAAAAAGAATATGCTAGCTTTCCAAAATCGTCCTGATAGGATAATATTAGTTAATCAAAGGTGTGATCAACTAAGTCGTTTTTTAGAGTCTCCAGATAATGATAAATATAACCCTCCTTCCCTAGATTATAAACCCATAACTAAAAGCCCTTTTCCTGATTCTGATCATGAATGTGATGCTTGGAGTGATCAAGATGCACGCAGATTGTTTGGTCATTGGTTAGGAAATGGACAGTATCAAATTGATCGTATTGGTAAGGCTCTACATTAATATTACTGTATAAGGGCGATCGCACCATGGTAGCTTACCCATAATCAACCCTAGTATGCAATAGGGGGTTTTGACCCCCATCGAGTTTAAATAACCACCAGACGACAACCAGAATTATCCACAGGGGTATCAATTTCACTATAAAGAATATCAACCCACTCTCCATTATCCTTAGGAAAATCTTTCCATTTTACCGCTAACACCCAGTACTGTTCTAGTTTCAACGCTTCACGAATACCATACCAGCGACGACTTTTTAGGTCATAAATGCGATCGCACCCTTTCTGTTCACTTTCTACCAGAGAAATACCCACACGAACCAACTTACCATCTTCATTTTCCAACTCAATGACCGCATCAATATTTAAAACATCCCAAAGCACAGCCACATCACTAAAATCATGTCTTTTATTGGTTGCCCATCTGACACGTCTTGGTAAATACTCTTGGGCGACAGATAGCAAATAATCCGCATTCAAATCAGAAGCCTTGAAAGCTAATACTCTTAATTGAGATGCCATAGTCTGAAATCTTAAACCTAACATTGAGTTTATCTCCTTTTATTTTAGACACACTAACCCCTTGGGTTAGATATAGTCCGAAAAAGGAAAAAAAATGAGTCGTAAACCTGCTAGGTTCTGCTCTTTTTTGAGCAACACAACTAATATAACCTTATACTATTTATTTCGTCAAGGGGTTTTAGATACTTTTTTTGCTACATCAAGTTTGCCCAAAAAGTCTTAGGAATTATCCCCACAGAAAACTCCCCCAAAACCTACATAGCCCTGATCTGTCACTTTCCGATTAAGTTGCTTTAGTAGATATATTTTCAGCCATTTGTAAATTCCGATAATTTATATTACTAAAAAATTCTTGAAATAGTTTAACATTCGGAGTCTTGTAATCTAAGAATGGTAAATGTTTTCGGAGAGTGACAAAAGAGGGATAGCATCCCTAAATCATTTATGAAAACTTAAAAGTAGGTTCCCCCCTCTTACTAAGGCAGGGGTGATTCAAAGTAGTAATAAAATTACATTTTGATTAGTTCAATTTATTGAACGTAAACCGTTAGCTGTGGAATTTATTGCACAGCGGGAATTAGACTCACAATTGACCCGACGTGTAATGAATTACACGTCTAACAGATCTCGTTAAATAAATTTAACTCTATTTTTCAGTAAAAATATTGTAGTTATTAATCATATTTGATTAGTAACTTAGACAAAATGGTTGAATTACTTGCTATTTGTACTTTTAAGTTAATTTAAAATTGAAGGTGGATGTGAGGATATTTTTCTTTAACACTAGGAATCTTATCAGTAACCTTTTTGGTTGCCTCACCAACCCTTTCTAATCCATGGGTGACAGCAAAAATAGTTTTTTCATCTTCACAAAAACTATCAAACGTAAAACCCTCGATAAACCTATCAATGGAAGTAATTGCATCTAAAATATCCCTTAAAAAGTCTCTGACACTTCTTTTCATAAATAAATAACTTCCTTCAAAACCTGTTTCCCAATATGGGGTTTTAGTCCTTTTTTCATAACCAAATCTACTTTTTTACCTAATTTATCACTAAATAAATTTTGCAACTTACAATATTGCACTAATCCAAATCTAGCATCCGGTTTAAAACTTATTAATAAATCAATATCACTTGTTTCTGTTTCTTCTCCTCTCACATAAGAACCAAATAATCCTAGTTCATCGATATAATATTCCGCTTCAAGTTCTGATTTAATTTGTTTAATTTTTTCCTTGAGACTATTTAATTTTTGTTCTTTTTCTTGAACATCTTGAAAGTTGTTATTAAAGCTAGATTTTTTTGTAGAAATACGATTGATTATTTCCATATAATCTGATTTTCGGTAATTGCTATATCTATTATAGGGGCTACTGAAAAAGTGGAGTCGTGAGGAGAAATTGACAATTATGAAGTTCTACTACCCCAGTGTAGTATGCTTTAACCCGTTTTTTGATTTATTTACCAGACTTTCATTAAGTTTTTAAGATTACAACTCAAAAAGAAAACACCCCCAAAACCTAAATAGTTAAGGAGGTGTTTCCAACAAATCCCATGTAACCCCATGGGTAGGGAATTATGACAATTAAGATTAACCTTTCTGGCCACAAAAAGTTTCCAACAAATCCCATGTAACCCCATGGGTAGGGATATAGCAATAAGGCTTTGTCTCCTCGCCCTACTTGTTTCCAACAAATCCCATGTAACCCCATGGGTAGGGTCTTCGCTTCAGAGGCGTTACGCTACAAGAGCTTTAGCCTTTGAATCTACACAATAGTAAATATAACACATAAAATCTAAATCGTGCAACAAAAAAAGAAGGCTAAAACCCTTACGGGGCAAAGTATCGACACAATAGCACGAAATAATGGGAATTACAGCGATCTGACTTATTGTATAGATTTTATGTTTTTCCTCCTAAAACCCACCGTTAATTACCGACTCCATTTAACCTCCAGAGTATTGTAATCACTAATTTTCCACTGACCATTAATAAGGGAAAATTCATAACGGATCAACCTTTGTGTATAACCACTGCTATCGGTATCAATTCCCCCTCGGGCATTGTATAAAGTATAATTTTCGGTTATCAAGGCATCGATAATGGCAACATTTCCATCTAAGATAAAATATTCTACGCCATCAACACTTTGATTTGAATAGGTATAATAAGCGTTCCTGTTTCTCAACCAATCAATAGAACTTTCCTCTCCATCACTGCGATTAACACTGTTATGGTACTGTGTGCCAGTTAGAAAACTAGATGCTAGGTTTTTGTCATAGGGAGGAGCAAATATTTGACTTTTAGCGTTTAACCATCCTTGAATTATATTTACCGCTACTTGTTGAGAAAAAACTGTTCTTTGAGGTGAATTAGTTGTGCGAGTATTTCTTACGGGCGATCTGGATGGATCATTCATCAGTAATAATCCTAATAGTATAAGAATACCAATGACTGCTCCGATCACTCTCTTTGTTTTGCTATCATCATTTGCCTTCAGTGTTGGTTGAGTTATTGGTTGTTGAAATGAGCTATGGTTTGAAGATAGTTGAGTAGTAACGGGAACATTACTCTTATTCTTTTTTGGAACTTTGATAGAAACTCTGGTTTCTGAAGTAGATTTAACCCCGTCAGGCAATTTAAAAATATCATTTCCCAACTTTAGTTTACGTTGACACCAACAACAGTTTCCATTAGTAGAAGAATAAATATGACTTTCAACTGCAGAACAAATTTGTAATTTATTTGCCGCCTCCCTAAGTGAGTGAAGCCATTCTGTTGCCGTAGGTCTAAGATGAGGTTGTTGATGACCCTCATTAAAACATCGTAAAAAGCATTTTTGTAAGGAAGGATGAATAATATGTAGAGGTATAGTATTGTGATTATGAACTAAGAGCCTATTTTTACTTTCTAGCCATATACCTCGTTTGATTAAATCATTTTGTTCGGGCTTATCTCCACTACCAACCCATTTTCCTAAGCCAAAAGGATGATAACTAAACAATAGTTGATAGATCAAGATACCAAGACGAAAATTATCATGATATGTCTTTTGTTCAACCCTAAGAAGATCTACACCAATTAGTTCAGGAGGCGTATATCCATCAGTACCAACGGGGCAAGGATACAACTTACCGTTAGTACGATCTTTTACTTGAAAAGAATCTACATCAATGAAAGAAGGTACGGCCTGACTATTAACTAATATATTTTGAGGTTTAATATCACCAACAACATAACCTGCTTTATGAATTGCATTAATAATGGAAACGATATTTAAAGCCGTATAGTGTAAAAAATGCCAATCTATTTCGAGTTTTTTAAGTTTTCTACGCTTGGGGTTATATACATCAATTAATTCTAAAGCCTCTTCTATCCTTGGCATGAGAAAACCTAAAAATTTTCCTTGTCGATCTTTTATCAAAGAATGTGGGAAACTAAAAGAGGTGTGATTTTGATCTTGATTAGGATCCTCAGGTTTATTTTTCATCATTACCTTCAATTTAGCAAACTTTTCAGGGGAAGGATCATGATATAACTTTGCGACTAATCGACTCCAATTAGTTGTCCAAACCTGACCTTCACCACTATTAGCAATTTGCTTAACTAGGGTAATTTTTTGGTTACTATTATCACAAAATAATTCTTGCATTGATCGTCAAATTATTGTTTTATTTGATGAAGGGAAAAGTTCGTTCTGTTAGCCATTTTATGATGGATTGTTTGTTATTTTGTTTTTGTTCTGTTTCCTCTATTTGGAGCTCATCGGTGGTTGTGCCAGAGGCTTCGGGCATGGAAGTTGGCTCAGTAAGTAAGCCGAGTAGAAGGGTTTTATCATCATGGGTGCGTGTATTTAATCGTTCTGAATTAAGAAAATCTTGGATGTATTTATCTTCTTCTTCGGGAACTAATGTTTCTTCTAAATACTCTTCCAAGGGAGAGAAAAAAGCGTTAAACGGTTTAGAGTTTTTGTATTCAATTGCCACGTTTTCTAGTCCGTCGGTAGAAGCACAAATGAAGTAAGGTTTCCAGTCAAACACTTGGACTTGCATTTCTTCTATGGCGTTACTAGACGTTACAAAAGTTGTTTCGTTGATATATTCTCCTTTATCTGGATTGAATAATAGTTGCAATTCACCATCATAAGGACGAGCTACGATAAAACCATCTCCAATTTGCATCGCCATCATTCCATGAGGTGTTGCAAGAAAAACAAGTAATGTACAAGCCAATTCACGATAGTCACAATTTAAATTTTGAGCTTCTTGTTTTATCTTTTTCAAAATGTGCTTTAATATATGCTCAAATATCTTTTTTACTCTCTCTAAAGTTGGTTCCCAACGCTCATCATAATTATCTTTGGAATATTTTTGGAATAATAATATAGAAGTCTCTACCGCTATTTCTGCCCCTCTATCCGAAAATTTGGCACTCCCCGCTCCATCGGATACTGCCCCCACCATGACATCTGGTGCAATTAAGCTATAAGCACCAAAATCTTGACAAGGTATATTTTGTTTTTGATGTCCAACTCCCACAGCTGAACGGGCGATCGCTCTCCATTCTTTCATGATATTCGTCAAAGTGTTAGTGTTTTAGGTGGATATTTGTGCCCAGCCCACAGGGGGTAATGCAATTGCTTCTCCGACTTTTCCTCCTGAGACACGCTTCATAGAAGAACTTAGCCAGATAAACAATTCTCTAAAGTTTAAACCACTTAATAAAGCTGGAGGACGATTTGGAGGTGCTATTTGTGTAAGTGTGTTCATATCTGCTCCTTGTACACCCACTGCAAAAAATAAACAACCTCCCTCAGCATCTTTTTGATGCAATCTCTGCGCAGCCATTTGCCAATTATCCGTTGGTGCGCCATCTGTGATCAAAAATATCCAAGGACGATAATAAGGAATGCCATTCTCTTTGTAAATCATTTTGCGCTCTTCTAATAGATCTAACGCAGAGTTGATGGCTTCACCCATGGGGGTTGTTCCTGAGGTTTGTAGGGTAGGAGGTGTAAATTCATCAACGGAGGTAAAGTATTGAATGATATTAATTGTTTCACCAAAAGTGATAATTGATAATTCTACGCTTAAGGTTGCTTGGGTGTCGTTTAATAAATCTCTTTTAAAATCACTAATACCCATGTTCAGTTGGCGAATAGGTTCCCCTGACATAGAGGCTGATGTATCTAATAAAAGGATAACAGGGCAGCGATTTTCTGTATTGTCGGCAAATTCTGGTAATCCTACAGGCATGATATTTTTGTGGGAGTAACGTTTGTTTACTTATATTCGATTGTGTCTTTAGGTTTGAAATCCTATGGTAGATGCACAATTTTTTATGTATAATTATACTACCTCAAAAAGCTAAAAGATCAACATTTATTTATTATGCAAATTCAACATTCTTTGTCTTTACATTGAGGCAAACAAGATCATTTTAAAAATTGACTTTCACCTCTTTACTTATTATTTATTTGCCATTAACTTGAGTAGATTGAATGAGTCGAGCAATTTGAGCATTAGTAGCGGAAAATTTAACAGGAGTTTGAGGGTTTTTGGCTTTGGGAAGATGAGAGTTTTTAGATCTGATAAGCATTAAAGTTACCTACTAACGATGACATTTGTTATTAAAACAAGGAGTAAGAAAAGTCTTTTTCTCAGTTTCTTTACTGCCGATTTTGTTTTCTGAATCCTACCCATATCAGTTTATGGGTGGATTTTTTTACAGTGTTTTAAACAGTCATGTTCTTCCTCCTTTATTTCCTTTTCAACAATCACTAAGATAAACATTGCTAGGAAAAGGGGTTTGCTTCGAGGTAATGGTTAGTTTCAAGGGCGAAGAGATTTGCTTCCCATAGTGCCATTTTCTGATCGCCCCTACTCTATTTATATTTCTCTGAGTTTCTCCATAGAAAACACCCCCAAAACCTAAATAGTTAAGGAGGTGTTTCCAACAAATCCCATGTAACCCCATGGGTAGGGCGTTATCCTCCAAGAAACAGGATACATCCCAGAGGGAGAGTTTCCAACAAATCCCATGTAACCCCATGGGTAGGGATTAAATAGTGATGAATGGATGTAGGCTCTAATTCATTGTTTCCAACAAATCCCATGTAACCCCATGGGTAGGGTCTTCGCTTCAGAGGCGTTACAATGCAAGAGTTTTAGCCTTTGAATCTACACAATAGTAAATATAACACATAAAATCCAAATCGTGCAACAAAAAAAGAAAGCTAAAACCCTTACGGGGCAAAGTATCGACACAATAGCACGAAATAATAGGCATTTGAGCGTTTTTGATTATGGTGTAGATTTTGTGTTGTTTTTTATGGAAAGAATAAGAATTAAAGTGCGCTAGGAAATAGTATTAATAAAGGTTTGGGAAGATTTTTGAAGCATAAAAACTACGGAAGCTGAAATTGTCTAAGAAAACCCCTTTTCTTATCGGTTGTTGTAATGAATTAATCAAAACGTTAAAGAATGTAAAGAATTTGATTTGTCTCCCATAAAATGGGATTACACTTTAGGTGGACTAAATAAAGATCACTAATCACAATCAAATAAAATTGCAAAGTAAAATCTTACCTACACCCATGGTAGGACTATCAAAAATTGAATAATATTCCACACTTTTGCGGGTATTAGCAAATCACACTTTCTGTCATTAGTGAAAGTTTAAAGTCCTATTCCTTGTCACAAAATGGACAAGGATAATTTTTTGATACCCATTGGATGTACAACTAAACAATCATCCCCATAAAAGCCCCAAGAAACATAAAGCATTTTCTTCAAGATTAAAAGTAACCATGCCACAATATACGGTCATCACGTTCGCTCCTGTACAAGGATTTATTGAAAAATCCCGTAAATTAAGAGATTTATATGGTAGTTCATATATTCTATCTCTATTATCGTGGGTAGTGTGTCAAAGGGTAGAAAAGTTAGGTTATAAAGTCATTTCTCCTGCTTCTACCAATGTCACCCAAGGAATGCCTAACCAAATAGTAGTCAAAGGTGAACTTCCCCAAGGAGAAATTATCAGAATAAAATGCACTCTCGATGAGGCTTGGAAGTGTCTGGTTTATGGTTGCAAAGAATGGATTGAAGAGAAAATAACAGTTATTGGCCCTGAGAGTGAATACTATAAATATTGGCGAAGGGATTGGCAATTGTGGGTTAACTACTGTTGGGAGTTTTTTAGCGCTTCTGGTGACACTATTACTCAGGCAAGAAACAACCTCAATCAAGCCAAAAATAGCCGTGATTGGACGGGGATTAATTGGCAGGGGGAAAGTTCTACTTTATCGGGTAGTGATGCTATTTGTCAGCCTTTATTAGGAGAACCTTATGAACCTCACAGCTACAATTATCAACAGGAAAAAAAGATAATTCGCAACTTTTACAAAGCATTAAGCGAAAGTTTAGGGGAGGCTTTTATTGATCCTTCTGAGGAGTTGAGTATTCCTGAGTTGGTGAAAAGAATTATCACCCATGAAACTATTATTAATAGGGTAGCTAATAAATTAGAGTTCTTAAATTTAGATTTATCCTCAGAAAAAATACGGAAGTTATCGGAAGAATTAAGCCCTAATAGTTTTCGAGATTTAAACCGTCATCAAGAGGACAATAACGAGTCTAAATCTTGGACAGGTTGGTTTTTGGGGGATGGGGATAATGCTAGTAAATATTTTAAAAGTTTAG
This sequence comes from Cyanobacterium sp., assembly GCF_054166785.1. Classification (NCBI taxonomy): domain Bacteria; kingdom Bacillati; phylum Cyanobacteriota; class Cyanophyceae; order Chroococcales; family Geminocystaceae; genus Cyanobacterium; species Cyanobacterium sp. The sequence continues at coordinate 8,941 of NZ_JBSZCP010000011.1, read as the reverse complement.
CTAAACAAAATCCACAAACTGAGGAAAAGGGCTTAATACAATTTAGCGCAAAAATGAGGGAGTGGGGTAATAATTTTAAGGAAAATGAGAATGATTTGTTAGAGGGAAAAGGAAGAATGATTTATGCGGGAGGGGATGATTTTTTAGGAGTTTTATATGATAAACCTTTTTTCACCGATGATAACCAAGCGAAACTTTCTGCCTATGACTGTTTAAAGTGGTTTTATTCCTTTAAGTCTGGGGTGTGGCATGGAGATAAACCTAAGATTATTACCGCTAGTGTGGGCTTTGTGTGGGCGGGAAATCAAGTTCCTCAACGGGATATTTTACAACATTGTCATCTGGCGGAATCTTCTGCTAAAAGTACAGGGCGCGATCGCATTGCTTTCCGTATTTTATTTAATAGTGGTAACTATTTGGAGTGGGTATGTCCATGGTGGTTATTGGATACGGGAGAATGGATTTTTGAGGTGGAGAATCAATCCTCAAGGGTTTGTTTACCCGAAGATTTGAGGGTTGATTTGGAGGGTTTAAAAAAAGCTAATTTAAACTTAATAGAGTCCTATGGCGATCGCACCAAAAAACTCCTCAAAAATGGAGGTAATTGGACACACTTTTATCAAGATATAGCCACCTTAGAATCTCGTCATGCTTTCAACAAAAAAGTATTTTCAGAGGAAGAATTAGCACGAAATAATACCATCATAAATAATGATATAGCCCTGAGCTTAATTAATATTTATTTTGGCGAAAAATGGCATAAAATTATTAGTAATTCAAACTATTGGTTTAACAGATATGATGATGATGAACTATTAACATTTACTGGTATTTTAGGAGATCCAAAACAGTTTATCCCCGACTATACACCCCAACAATATAAGCAATTAATTAAACATCCTTTAGTTAAACAAGCCCTTAATAATTGGGTAGTAAATTTAGGCAAAATAGGCTTTTATTTAACTGATCAATAAAATACTTTCTATTCACTAGAAAAATTAATATAGCAATTATCATGGTTACGGGGTACAAAAAGATCCTCCTAAATCCCCCTTAATAAGGGGGACTTGAGAATAATAAATGTATCTCATAATTATAAAAAACGCTATAAATTAAGGATGTAAAATGAGCATCTTACTCGTAATTTTCTTCAACAAACTGTAGAAGGCTTACTCAAAAAATATTCTCTTAAAGAAGTTGAAATGTACAATCTCAAGTATTTAACAATCATTGAACCCCTCGGATTTTTATACGGTAGCGCAGGAAGATTTTTGTCTCCAGAAAACCTCGTCGGGCGATCGGGCGCCAAATTTCCCCCCAACAGCACCACATTATCAGGGGTTTTCGCCGCTAACCTAGACAACGAAGAACTAAAAAAACTATGTGTTGCAGGGCCTTTTTGGGGTAAAACCGAGCAAGTACAAGAAGAGCAAAACTTTTATGTACCTACCCCCCTTAACTATCTCGTCAAAAATGGTCAGATTCAACATAAATTACACTGGGATGACCACAAAAAAGGATGGTATGACGAACAAGGCAACGAACCTGCCGACAAATTTGAAAAAAATACATGGATAGCAATTAGCGAATGGGAAAACCCCACCACCGTAGAATCTCCCCCTTGGCGATTTAATCCCCACCTACACCCCCGATTGGCATTAGATCAGCGACGGGTATATATCGAAGACGAAAACACCCCAGCAGACCAAAAAAAAGGTAGTTTATTCCTCGAAAATGCCGTAGAAATGTCCCCCGATAGCTGTTTAGTTTATTTATCATCCCACCAACTAGAATCAGGCTGGTATCGTTTTGGGGGAGAGGGGCATCTAGTAGAACTTACCTGTATTGAACTTAATGACACCTTAAGAAATTTACTCAATCAACCCATAGACAAGGAATTTGCCTTAATAACCCCTGCGGTATGGGGTTCTAACCGTCTCTCCTATCGTTATCCTGTCTATAACCAAAAAGAAAAATCCGTCACCCCCACCCAACAAAACTCCGATAACGAATCTGTTTGGGAAACAAAAACAATTTTTACCAACCGCCCCTATCCTTTTCGCTATCGTTTTGGTAACCATGAAGATCCCACTCGCCCAAAACTCCTTTCCAGAGGACGTTATGCCGTACCAGCAGGGACGGTGTACGTACTAGAAAAACCCCTTTCCCAATCTTGGTTAGAGTGGGACGAAAGCTGGTTCCCGAGGGAGGGGGTATCTTTCAAACGATGGGGATGTGGGTTAGCCTTACCCATTAGTTCTTTCGAGGCATCGGGCTAGAAGCCCGAAATACACTGCAAAAATATTAATTTTTGGAGATGTTTATTAGTGTTTAACCCATACCCTTGCCATACAAACAAAGACAACTTTTTATTAATTTTAGGAGTAATTTATGTATCAAAAAGCCTACGGAATCATCGAAACCTTAGCACCTCTCCATGTAGGGGCATCCTCTGGAGAAGAAAGCGGTAACTTGAACCTCATATTTCGGGATCAATTTACCCAAACAGGTATCATTCCTGGCAGTTCTATTCGTGGTCGTTTTCGCGCCGACATGAGACAAGAAAACACAGATCAGGTTGATAATTGGTATGGCAAAGAAGCCATCCTCAATGAAAAAGATAGCACCACAGAAGCCCTCGTCAAATTTGAATATGCCTCCATTGTTTGGATACCCGTTTACTGTCCTAATCAGCCCGTTGTCCGTGTATCTTGTCCTGCTTTGTTAAGACGGTATCAGAAAATAACTAATAAACCCACAAAGGAGTTTACACCCTATAGCTACTACGGGAAAAAAACTAGCTCTACTCTATTCTTTAACCTCGGTTTTCTACCTCTAAAAGAAGAAGATAAGGAACTTAAAGACTATATTCCCGAGGAAATTTCTAATAGAGATGAATATCTAGTTTTGATAGTAAATGATACCGAAATATCGATGATCCATGATATGGCTCTTTATCGTCAAAGTAGGGTGGCGTTAGAAACTGATCAAAAGAAGGCTAAAACAGGAGCTTTTTTTAATGTGGAAGCATTACCAGAAGGAACGATCATGACTTTTCCCCTTGCTCTCAAAAAAGAAGATAGTCAAGATGAATTAAAACAGTGGAATAAATTTGTTCAAGACTCCAAAATATCAGCTAATAAAGATATGTATTTTGGGGGTTTAGAATCTATCGGTTTTGGACGTACCAAAGTAACCCTCAATGCAGTAGAGGAAAAATAACACTGTTCAATCTTTTATGTTCACTCATTGCAATTAATTCAGAAATAAATATGTCAAAACCCCAACCAAAAAGACCAAACCAAAGACCTCAAACATCTTCATCTCAAAAAAATTCTCCTCAGAATACATCCTCTACGCAGGTAAAAAATCCACCACAACCTCCAAATTTAGAGGGGTGGCAACCTTATAATTTGGATCATTCTGCCCAAGGTTTGGTTTTAAATTATCGAGATAAAAAAGATGTTTTAAATGAAACTCACAAAATGAGAATGACTGTGTCCTACGGTTTAGAGCGTTTTTGGGGAGAACATCTGCGCCTAAAACGGGAAAACCAAGGTAAAAGTGATTATTGGAAGGCTGTGTGGGATACACTGGGGCAAATTCTTTCCTATACGGGGGTTAGTTTACCTAATGATAATGTTGTTTCCCAGCTACCCAGTAGAACTAGAGAGGAAAGAGAAGCAAAAGAAGCCGATGAAACTAGAAAAATTCAATCTATGGCGAATCAAATATGGCAAATGCCCATGGCTGACCAAAGGGTGGCTTTAATGGTATTAACTCAATTTTGCGATTCTTTGGTGTGGTGGTGTCAACGATATAAGAAATAAAAAAGATTTGTAAATTAGCAAATGTCTTCGGTTGGGTTTTGTATCCCAACCCCACACAGCAACTTTATTGATGAGGTAAGATTTATGGTTTTCGCTAAGGCTTTCCAGAAAGACTCTGTTAAACAAGCTCTTCAAGATAAATTAGACATTGAGGTAAAAGATACTAAACCTGTGGAGGAGTCAATTATAATGCCGTCTCCTGAACAAGTTCCCATGATGTATCGGGCGCAAGTATCGGGGAGATGTTCTTTGCAGTATGGCAAAAATCAGAAGGATTTAGATCGTTGGACGGAGGAATGGGTTTATCCTAATAAAAAAAATGAGCCGTCTTATCAGTTTAAAAAACCTCAGTTAGCTTTGGATGATGGGGTTTATCGTTTTGAAATCGAGTTTCCTTGGCGTGTTTTTAGTAATTGTGGTCAGGATAGTATTTTTCGCCCTGTCATAGGTAAGGATGGTATTCCCTTTATCCCGGGTAGTGGCATTAAGGGATTATTTAGAAGGTTACTTGAATGGGCGGATATTAGTGATGATGATAAACGAACAATTCAAAATTATTGTGGTACAGCGGATAAACCTGCAACATTGAGATTTCTTCGGGCTTATCCTTTGGGGGATTGGGCGCAGACAAAACGAGTTAAACCACGCAATAAAAAAGAGGAAATTCGTTATCAAATGGTTGATATTTGTCACCCCCAACAAAAAAAACAAGTTGAAGGAGGAGGGCGCCCACAGGCGATCGCCCTTATTAGCTTTTATAAACCTACTTTTGTATTTGAACTCAGTAGTATTAAACCCCTAGAAACCAAAGAATGGGAACATATCGAACAATTATTAAGAAAAGCCTTGCATCAAGGCATCGGCGGAAAAACCAGTAATGGTTATGGTTTATATAACGCCCCCCAAGACAAAAGTCTATACCCCCTTGCATTCCATCTTTATGCCAAAGGAGTTAGTCCTTTATTACGCAACGATGAACCAGAATTTCGTCCTAATCTATATAAAGCTACATTAAGAGGTCACCTCAGCCGTCTTTTGGGAGGTGCAACAAATGATATTAAGGCGGTTAAAGCAAAGGTTAATCAACTGTTTGGGGACAATTCCCCCGGTAGTTTACAACTTTATTGGGATACCCTTCCCCAATCTTTAGAACATAAGACCTATGGTAAGGAAAATACGCCCATTTATGAAAATCAAGGGATACTTTATCTTGATGCACCAAATCAGCAAGATATTGCTTTTTTGCAAAAAGTGATGGAATTTGCTTTTATTATGGGTGGTTTTGGTAAATCATGGCGCCGAGTCTATCATCCCGATTTTATGAACTATAACACCCGTGCGATCGGTTGTCATTGGTGGGGTAGTTGGCAAAAACCAGATCAACCATTAAATATTAATAATCCTCAACAACTCACTCAATTTCTCAACGGCTTATTTAATACCTGTCAACAATATTTAAACATCAACAACAATCAGCAATACATCAATAATTGGCGAGAATCTTGGCATCCCCAGAATGTTAAAGTTTTCTCAAAAGTGGTCGCCAAATCGGAGCTTATTACCTTATTTCATGAGGACAAATTCAAATATACCCCTGCCATTGGCGGTAAAAATAAAGGTGATAAACGTCCTAAATATGTAAGTTGTGTTTGGCATCGAATGTTACCCATAGAGAATAATCAATATTTAGAAATTATGACCGTTTTTCGAGGTGATAGCCAGTTATGGAATGGGCAAAAAGCTAATTTTGAAAAAGAGATAACTGAGAGAAACTTTGGATTGACATGGGGAAATAAAAATTAATCTGAGTTTAGGAAAAACAATTGTGTAGGGTGGGCATTGCCCACCAATTAGTATTTTTTGCGATGATAAATTTCAAAAATTTTCATTCATAAACTTGCCACAACTTTTGAGAATCTTCTTTCATTCGCTGTCTCAAATCAGCAGGCGCCAGTATTTCCACATTATACGCCCAACTCCTTAAGCGCATAATCACATCCGCTTCTACATCATTACCTCCCTCCTTGCCATGACGATAATCCATCACATAATAAGCATCATCAGGATTATTACTAATCACTTCATTAATTAACTTTTTATCATCATTGTTTAAAGTAGTTTTAGTACGTCTTAAACGTCCCTCAAAACTCTGCCAAAATTGATTAATATTACTTACATCTAACCGTTTAAAAGTATCATGGCGTTTAGTATATTCAATATAATATTTGTGAAAATCTTGGGGAAAACGTAACAACATTGTTTTAATTTCTCGATGTAAATCTACCCCTAAACCATCCTGTAACTTATTATAAATATCATCCGATGTTTCCTCTTGTAACTCATCTTTTTTATCAAATAATGCCCAATGAATATTATAATTTTCCTCATCCCATTCTTCAGTAAAAATATATTGATTTCTCTCTAGTTCTTGGAAATGATCTAAACGATAATTATAGTAACCTAAATAATTAATAAGATCCCCTGGTTTAGGTCCATAAGCTGTTAAATAAATTCCCCGTTGATTGTAGAATAAACAAATAGGATAAATAATTAAATCTTCAAAAATTGCTTTCTGGCTAGAACTAGCATACTTTATCTTAATTAAGGGGATTTCTTCTTTTTCCCAGATGTCTCGTAAGGTGTAGATTATATCTTGAATTTTATCAATAGTATATTTATCTACTATGTGTTGAAATTTAATAAAAAATCTTTGTTTATCTTTTAGATTTTCCGACGTACTTATTAATACTTCATCAAACTTCAGATTATCAACAAATTCATATAAATTGGTAATTTCTCCACTGTTATTGACATTACCATTAACGGTTAGTTTTTCTTCAATATCTTCTAAAGATAATTTACTATAACACTTTTTGCCAGAAATCAAAAAACCTCTTTTTGCTAAACCAATAAAATCATTATTAAAGGTTCTGATACCATTTTGACCATTTTCTGATTGTAAACATTCAAAGGGAATTAAATTCAATATTTCCTGTTTTTGCTCATTTGTTAAATTAATTCTATATAAATCTTGAAAACCTGTTAACCAATCATTTTCTCTGATACCAAATGTAACTAACCAATTGTTTACGGAATCATTGAGATATTCCCTATTATTTTCCTGACCTAAAAAATTGCGCCAATCTCCTTGAGTAAAAGTTATTTGATCATGAATAAAATAAAAATCTAATGATTGGTCATAAAAACTCATCACTTCTGCATATAGGCGAAACGCTTTTTTAATATTATCGAATAAACTTTTTTGGGCTTTCTCAAACTTCAGATTATCTGGGGTGGGATAACGTAAATTTTTTGGTGTATCAATTATTGACCACAAATTAGTGGGTAAAGGAGGACATTGTTGATATAAAGGGGTTTCTGGCATTTCTGGCATAATTATTTTCATCATATAGGGGCAAGATAACCTTATTTCAGGCTACCACAGGTAAAGTGTTGTGAATATTAATTTTGATGATAATTTTGGTTAGGAAATACCCTTTTCCTTGCGGGGTGATTGACAAAAAAACTAATCTTTGTAATGTGTTTTGGGTGGAAAATCTATACAATAACCAAAAACCCCGAAATGCCTATTATTTCGTGGTATTGTGTCGATCCATTGCACTGTATGCCTTTTAGCCCCATTTTTTGTTGCACGATTTGGATTTTATGTGCTATATTTATTATTGTGTAGATTCAAGGGCTAAAACTCTTGTAGTGTAATGCCTCTGAATCGAAGACCTTACCCATGGGGTTACATGGGATTAGTTGGAAACGAAATATTTCAATCAAAATGGGTTCTTTAATCCCTTACCCATGGGGTTACATGGGATTAGTTGGAAACAGGCATTTTCCCATACAACAGGAAGAGATCTTCGTTCCTTACCCATGGGGTTACATGGGATTAGTTGGAAACACCTCCTTAATCATTTAGGTTTTGGGGGTGTTTTCTATGGGTTTTATTTTTTCTTCTTCTTCAGATTTACGATGGAAGAGAGTTTTTCTTGAGCTAGTTTAGATTAGTAATGGTAAATTAAAATTGAGTTACCACCTACTATGTATAGCTGTGACTATTATTTCAATAGTATGAATATTAATGAATTAAATAAAGTATTATCAAAACATCATATTAATACGGAAAATTGGCTTCATGAAAAAGGAACAAAAACCGTAAGAGATTTACACCATGAAATTGATATGGGGGAAACGATTTTAAGATCAATTAATGGTCAATTGTTTCGGGTAGTTCGTTTGGTTTCTCTACTGGTAAAATTTAAATTAGGTGAGCAATTATTTACTCTTGTGGAAGATAAGCAAATTTTCTTTGCCGGGGGAATCCGAAAGAGGGATTTGGATACCTTGGCGGAAAAAATTAAGGTTGATGAAACTCCAGAATTAGCTGTGTGTCGTTGCTTGAAAGAAGAAATTGGTTTGGATTTTGACGGCTCTTTTATTTTCCTTGGGGAGAGTGAAGAAGTTAAATCTTCTCCTAGTTATCCGTTTCTTCATTCTATTTATAAAGTCTATAATTATCAAGTCATCTTGTCTGAAAAAGAGTTAGAATTTATTCGTTTTTCTGAGTATCACAAAGGAGGACAAAAGATAACTTTATTCACTTTAGAAGCATCAAATTAAAAAAATAAGACTTTCACTATTAATGATTTTCCTTGACAAAACAAATGATATATGATGTTTGAAGGGCGATCGTATTTAGGAATTTCCATAAGTTGATGACTTTAGGTCAACGATATGATTGTTATAAATAAATTTTAAAGTGCGACCGTTTCTAAAAACCTACGATACAAAGGATTTGAAAAATTATATAACTTTATTTCCTTAATTTTTCAGCACCACAACATAAAAGTCTTACACCAGAGCCAATAATATACAACTTTATTTTTTATATAATTGAAAATTATAACCAAAATATGGCTTTACAGACCATGAAATTATATAACTTTATTACCTCGCTACAATAACGCCAATATATTTCAATCCTCTTTGTTCAATCTCTTTTAATAGATTACTGTTATTACCATAACCCCCATCCATGAGAATGATTTGAGGATGATAGTTTCTATCTAAACATCGGTCAATTAAATTTAAAGCAATTT
>NZ_JBSZCP010000010.1:0-3842 GCF_054166785.1 Cyanobacterium sp. | reverse complement strand
GGAGAAAAGATTTCTTAAACTGAAAAAATATGCTCAATTAAAAGATATGACTATGACACAAATAATTGAGTCATATATTGATCGTATTAGCTTGGACAAGGCACAGGCAGAATAAATTCTGCTACGTTCGTTTTGCCACCCCTTAAAACAGGTGGCTATTTCTCACTCTTTTTTCTCGGTATTAAAACCCCTTGTTAAGATTAGCATTGCTTAATCATGGTATTGAGTATGACTGAATTATGTAAATAAATCAGTATTTAAGATATTAGTACCACTGCTATTGTCTATTCACCTAAATGACTTTGTAAGTCTTTGACCATGACTACATCGGTGAGGTTATATTGTAAAGGAGTGATGGTAATGTAGTTTTGTTTATTGGCTTGTACGTCGGTGGGTAATTCAGGGGGTAGGTAAATATGTTCGGGTTGATCTAGTTCTTCTACTAATTCCCCTGCTAACCAATAATAAGTCTTGCCACGGGGATCTAATCTTTTTTGAAAGTGTTCTACATATCTTCTTAATCCTTGTCTGGTAATTTTAATTCCTGCTATTTCTGATTCAGGCAGTGCTGGAATATTGACATTAAGAAGGGTTGAGTCGATGAGGGGTTTTTCTCGTAGTTGCTCGATGAGTTGGAGGGCGAAGTTGGCGGCGGGTTGAAATTCTCTGATGGTGAAGCTGGTTAGGCTAAGGGCGATGCTGGTGATGCCTTCGATGGTACCTTCCATGGCGGCGGAAACAGTACCTGAGTAAAGAATGTCTGTGCCGAGGTTAGAGCCTTGATTGATGCCTGAAAGTACGAAGTCGGGGCGATCGCCCATAATGGCACTTAGTCCTAATTTTACGCTATCGGAAGGAGTCCCAGAACAAGACCAAGCATTGATACTAGGGTGATATAATCCCTCTATTTGTTCAGCCCTGATGGGGTGATGGAGGGTTAAACCATGACCAGTGGCAGATCTTTCAATGTCGGGGGCTACTACCGTTACATCATGTCCTGCCTTAGCTAAAGTGTCGGCTAGGGTACGAATTCCTTTGGCAAAAATACCGTCGTCGTTACTGATTAAAATACGCATCTAAATAATTGATAATCGATAGTTGATAATTGATAATTGATAATTATTTTATTATCTCTTGCCCCTTGCCCCTTGCCTTTTGCCTACCCCAGTGGTACTACTGTTTAACCATCACCCAAAGAAAACTTTACTGTGACAATTTAATTTGTTGCCTAGGGCAAACGTAAAAGGAAAATAATCAGATTATGATATTTATTATCAGGTAAAACAATAAATCTGTAATTTGATCATTAACAAAAATCCTGTGTTACCTACTCATTTTAGACTGTTTGCAGCCGTCTAAGTACAATTACAGCATATAAAATTAAAAAATTAAAAGTTATGGATAATATAAAATCTAGCAAGTATTTAGATATTAAGTCTTTAGCCAAAATGTGGGATTTTATTCCCCAAGAATTTGGTGATACCTTAGCATTGCATGATCCCCATAATAAACCTGAGTTAAAGTTAACTTATCAAGAATTGTACGGTAAAATTAAGCAATTTGCCACGGCACTACAAGGTTTAGGTATTGGACAAGGGAGTAAGGTATGTTTGTTTGCGGATAATAGCCCCCGTTGGTTAATGGCAGATCAAGGTATTATTATGGCTGGGGCAGTGGATGCGGTGCGTTCTTCTGGGGCAGAAAAGAATGAGTTACTCTATATTTTGGATGATAGTGATAGTGTGGCTTTGGTGGTTCAGGATTTAGAATGTTTAGAAAAGTTACGCCCTGAATTAGACACTTATCCTCTCAAGGTCGTTGTTTTACTTTCCGATGAGGTGTTTGACGGAGACTTTCCTTGCCCTGTATATAATTTTTCTGCTTTGATGGAGTTGGGGGTGGATTCTTCTTTTGCTATGGTGGAAGGGGAAATTGATGATTTGGCTACTCTTATTTATACTTCAGGCACTACGGGTAAACCCAAGGGGGTGATGTTATCCCATCGCAATTTGTTACATCAGGTGCGTAATTTAGAGGTCATTATTCAACCAGCTAAGGGCGATCGCATTTTAACCATTTTACCTAGTTGGCACTCCTACGAAAGAGCCGCCGAATATTTCCTCTTATCTCGTGGTGCAACCTTAGTTTATACCAGTATCCGCTACTTTAAACAGGACTTAAAAGATTATAAACCTAACTATATGGTTGGTGTTCCCCGTCTGTGGGAATCCATTTATGAAGGGGTACAAAAAAATTTCCGTGATAGCGGTAAACAAAAATTAGTTAACTTCTTTCTAGGAATGTCTCAGGGCTACTTAGATGGTAAACGAGCCCAATTAGGATTAGACCTACAAAACCTAAACCCTACCGCAACGGATAAATTAGTAGGAACATTAAAAACCATAGTTTACTATCCTTTCCATGTACTGGGGGATAAATTAGTTTATACAAAAGTAAGAGAAGGGGTAGGAAATAGCATAAAAGCATGGATTAGTGGTGGTGGTTCATTAGCAAAACATATCGATAACTTTTTTCAAATTGTCGGTATTCCCCTTTTGGTGGGCTATGGCTTAACTGAAACCTCCCCCGTAACCAATGCCAGACGGATAAATCGTAATATTGTTGGTGCTTCTGGACAACCGTTACCGGAAACAGAAATTATGATTGTTGATCCTGAAACTAAAACTCCCTTACCCCAAGGACAAAGAGGACTTGTCTTTATTCGAGGTACTCAAGTAATGCAAGGATATTATAAAAAACCCGAAGCTACGGCAAAGGCAATTAATGAAGATGGTTGGTTTGATAGTGGCGATTTGGGGATGGTGACACCCGATAATGACCTTGTAATCACGGGTAGGGCAAAGGATACCATTGTATTAAGTAATGGGGAAAATATTGAGCCTCAACCCCTAGAAGATGTTTGCTTACGCAGTCCTTATGTGGATCAAATTATGTTGGTAGGGCAAGATCAAAAATATTTGGGTGCTTTGATTGTACCTAACCTTGAAGCCTTAAGTGCATGGGCAAAAGAAAATAAAGTTTCTTTCAGAATTCCTGATGTAGGCGCCCCTAGAGAGGAAGTGGAAAATAGTGATCTTTATTCTAAGGAGGTTCTGGCTTTATTTAAGCAAGAGTTGACCCGTGAGGTCAAAAATCGTCCGGGCTATCGTGCTGATGACCGTATCGCCGTTTTTGAGTTAATTTTAGAGCCTTTTTCCATGGGGAATGGTATGATGACCCAAACTCTGAAAGTGAAGCGTCCTGTGGTAACTAACCATTATCAAGACATGATAGACGCAATGTTTTAGGTTTTGAGCTATCCCTGCCATATTGGTGGGGAATTTCACCACAATTTATTATTACAAATCCTGTGAAAGATAAAGTTTTTTTTGCTTCAGAATAGTATGTTGAGCAATGGCTTCAAAATCTCGATCACAATGATAGAGAATAACATTATTTTCCATGGCAACAATGGCAATGGCACAGTCAATGGTACTACGAATCGTAATTCCTTTTCTTCTTAAATGAACTACAGCAATCCGCTACTCTGAGATTGCTGTTTCTGACGCTTCTTTGCAGACATCTGCTTTTTCGCCCCAAGTTGTCTCATGTTTCCACACTCGATAGAGCTTGACGACTCTGCGTCTAAAGAGGCACGTTCCATACCCCTGATGTAATTTTCGATGACCATTGCCGCAGCTGTATCCCGATTAGTAGTAAAACCGCAATTTTCGCATTTATGCACCCTCTCAGATAAAGACTTTTTCTTTTGATGTCCACACTTAGGGCAAGTCTGGGAGGGTTTTACTTTGCGAGTAGGAACTTCTATATACATTCCTCCT
>NZ_JBSZCP010000009.1:0-43111 GCF_054166785.1 Cyanobacterium sp. | reverse complement strand
GGAGAAAAGATTTCTTAAACTGAAAAAATATGCTCAATTAAAAGATATGACTATGACACAAATAATTGAGTCATATATTGATCGTATTAGCTTGGACAAGGCACAGGCAGAATAAATTCTGCTACGTTCGTTTTGCCACCCGTTAAAACAGGTGGCTATTTCTCACTCTTTATTCTCGGTATCAAAGAGGCAAGGGGTTTAAACCCCTTGTTAAGAATTTACGAAAACAGGTGGGCATCAACCCACCATCGATACAACTAACTATTTATTAACAGCCATTTCGGGTTTATCACTAAAAAAAGCATCTAAAACCCGTTCAGCAATTTGAGGACTAGTTAAACCTAAATCAGCAAAAGACTGCGCCGGGGTGGCATGATCTACTAAAATATCGGGTACACCGATACGCTTAACAGGTACATTAACATTATGCTCGATTAATGACTCTAGTACAGCAGAACCAAAACCTCCCATAATACAACCTTCTTCGAGGGTGACAACCTTACCTATTTTTTCGGCTAAAGGTACGATTAATTCTGTGTCAAGGGGCTTCACAAAACGGGCATTAATTACCGTTGCTTCCACTCCATGCTCACTCAAAATCTCGGCGGTTTGCATGGCATTATTAACCATGGAACCATAACCAACCAATAAAACATCATCCCCATTACGTAAAATTTCACCCTTACCGATGGGAATTTCTTCCCAGCCTTCTTCGGCTAAAGGTACTCCCAAACCATTACCACGGGGGTAGCGCATGGCGATCGCACTTTCTTTGTATTTAATACCAGTAACAGTCATTCTCTGTAACTCCGCCTCATCCTTCGGTGCCATAATGACCAAATTAGGAATACAACGAAGATAAGCAATATCATACATTCCTTGGTGAGTAGGACCATCGGCCCCCACAATACCAGCCCTGTCTAAACAGAAAAACACAGGAATTTTTTGAATACAGACATCATGGATAATCTGATCATAAGCCCTTTGAAGGAAAGTAGAATAAATAACCGCCACAGGAGTGATGCCCTCACAGGCTAAACCCGCTGCCAAAGTAACCGCATGTTGTTCAGCAATACCGACATCGATATACTGTTTTGGTAACTTCTGCTGTAACTTATCCAAACCCGTACCCGTAGCCATAGCGGCGGTGATACCGATAATATTAGGGTCATTTTCCGCCAAAGTAGTGAGGGTGTGGGCAAAAACCTTAGAATAACTAGGGGGCTTAGGTTTATTAGAGGGAATAGGCTTACCCGTAGTTAGGTTAAAAGGACTTTGGGCATGATAACCCACTTGATCTTTTTCTGCCATGGAATAACCTTTACCCTTGACAGTGACAACATGGACAAATACAGGGCCTTTCACCTTATGGGCTTTATTGAAAGTATTAATTAACTCCCCAATATTATGACCATCCACTGGACCAAAATAAGTGAATCCTAACTCCTCAATTACCGCCCCTACCTTGGGCATCGCCAAGCGTTTCATGGCTTCTTTTAGGTTTTTCATTTCGGGAGAAAGATTTTCACCATCGCCAAAAAATGGGAAATGCTTAAACTGTTCCTCAATGTTACCCGTCAAAAATTGAATGGGGTCAGATAAACGTACTTTATTAAGATAACGGGAAATCGCTCCCACATTAGGAGAAATGGACATTTCATTATCATTCAACACCACCATTAAATTAGTATTGGGTAGATGTCCAGCGTGGTTAATAGCTTCTAATGCCATACCCCCCGTTAAAGCACCATCACCGATGATGGAAACAACCTTAAAATTTTCTCCCTTAGCATCCCTTGCTAAAGCCATTCCTAACCCAGCAGAAATACTCGTAGATGCGTGTCCTGCTCCAAAATGGTCAAATTTATTCTCCGAGCGTTTTAGGTATCCAGCAATGCCATCCTTCTGGCGTAAAGTATGAAAATCGTGGTAACGTCCTGTTAACATTTTATGGGGATAGGCTTGGTGTCCTACATCCCAGATTACTTTGTCTTGTTCTAAGTCTAGGGTATTGTATAGAGCGATGGTTAATTCTACAACTCCGAGTCCGGGGCCTAAATGCCCTCCTGTAGCGGCAATGGTTTCTAGGTGTTTCTCTCGTATTTGTTGGGCAATATCTTCTAGTTGGCGTATGGATAAGCCATGTAGTTGATTTGGGTGAGTAAGTTCGCTTATATGCATTATATTTTGATTCCCCTTTTTTTTCTATCTGCCTTTACTATCTCAGATTAATAGTTCTTTTCTTTATTTTGTCTTAATTTTTGTAATTCTGCTTAAAAATAGAGCAATAATTGAGGGTTACGGAATTTCTAATGTGGGTAAAAGGCAGAAGGCAACGGGCAAAAAGATAATAGTTATTAATTGTTTACTGTTAAGTGCGGAAGGTTTGAATATAATTTTGTGCATAAGTCAAGTTAGAATAGAGAAAATTTTAGGTAAATAGAAGAAAAGGAGCTGATATTTAACTATGCCAGACAAAAAAAACCCAGAAATTGACCCTATTCCCTCATTGTTAGCGGAATTTTCAAGTCCTGAAATAGAAGAAGAGGAGTTTAGAAATGATTTCTTTCAAGGGTTGTCGGGCAGAAGAAAAAAGGCTGCTTTTGCTTTGACTCTTATTTGGGGTGTAACCATTGGCTTACACCTTATTCCTTGGAATATTGCCATCATTGCGTTTTTAGGATTACTGATTGTTTTTCAAACCGTTAGATTAGTTTTTAGCAATCCTACCGATAATCATCTTCCTGCTTTTTCTGATATGGAGACTTTGCCTTCTGTTTCTTTATTGGTGTCTGCCAAAAATGAGGAGGCGGTAATTAAAAAGTTGGTGACGATGTTACTTAATATTGATTATCCCCGTCATCTTTATGAATTTTGGATTGTGGATGATAATAGTGGCGATCGCACTGGTAAAATATTAGATGAGTTAGCCCAAGAATATCCCCAATTAAATGTCATCCACCGAGATAGTTTGGGCAAAGGTGGTAAATCAGGAGCTTTAAACCTCGCTTTTTCTCAGTGTAAAGGGGACATTGTGGGTGTCTTTGATGCGGATGCTGTTATTCCTGAAAATTTATTACAAAAGGTAGTACCCCTATTCGTTCGGGAAAACATCGGCGCAGTGCAGGTAAGAAAAGCTATCTCTAATCTTAAAGAAAATTTTTGGACGAGGGGGCAATGGGTGGAAATGTCCCTGGATAGTTATTTTCAACGCCAAAGAATTAACTGTGGTGGTATCGGGGAATTACGGGGTAATGGACAGTTTGTGCGTCGTGATGCCCTCAATAGTTGCGGTGGGTGGAATGAAGAAACCATTACTGATGATCTTGATCTTACCATTCGTTTACACCTCGACGGTTGGGACATTGATATTTTAGAACATCCTGCGGTGGGGGAAGAAGGGGTAAAAAGTGCGATCGCACTCTGGCACCAAAGAAGCCGTTGGGCAGAAGGGGGTTATCAACGATACTTCGACTATTGGCGCTTTATCCTCAGTAATCGCCTAGGGTGGCGCAAAAAATTTGACCTTATTTTCTTTTTTGTGGTGCAATATATCTTTCCTACCGCAGCCATTCCCGACTTGGTAATGGTACTAACACGCCATCGTATGCCCTTAGTCGCCCCCTTAAGTAGCCTTACCCTATTTCTTGCTTTTTGGGGTATGTACACGGGCTTAAAACGCAGTCAGGAGAAAGAATCATTCACCATGGGGGAACAGTTTACCATCATCGCTCAAAGTTTCCTTGGTATGATTTACATGATTCACTGGTTTATCGTCATGCCCCTGACAACGGCTAGAATGTCTGTGCGCCAAAAACGTCTCAAGTGGGTTAAAACTGTCCATGAGGGTGACAACGAAGAAAACCTAGAGTTAGTGTCTTAAGGCAATATTTTTTAATTTGTTTTTCATAAAAAGTATAAAGGACATTCTGCCGTAGCAAAATGTCCCGCTTTTTTTATATGGGTTTATATATACTTAAGGTCTTTATATAAGCTGACCTCAATTTATCTTCGAGAACTATAATTACATATATCTAAAGTTTTCTTAATTTTCTTAATATTTATTTAATGTTTATTTTCGGAAAATGAATAAATAATAAGAAATGTTACAAACATCAACTTTTGTAAACAGAAACTCCGATTTTTTGAGATAACCAAACCTCAAAATTACGAATAGAAAATAAAGGTTTTTTGGACATTTCAGTGCTTTCCATGGGTTCCACAAAAACCGTAAACATCCCTAAACGATTTCCCGCCAATACGTCCGTAAATAATCTATCTCCTACCATGGCAACCCTATCCACAGGATGATTCATCGCATCAACCGCTTGACGGAGTTTTTTTCGAGATGGTTTTCTTGCTCCAAAAATAAAAGGAACATCTAAACTAGATGCGATCGCACTTATGCGACTTTTACTAAGATTATTACTCACCAACCATAAATCCACCAAAGGACGCACTTGGGAAATCCATTCCCTTAATTCAGGAGAAATGGTACTTTGCTTAAAAGGTACAAGGGTTTCATCCACATCCAACACTAAACCTTTTAAACCATACTTTTGGATTATAGAAGGACTTAATTTCGTCACCACATCACCCAAAACTAAATCAGGTTGCAATAAAAGAGATTTTGACATAAAAAATGTACGATCGGTTTGCTATGTTTAATTTATAAGATTAACAACGCCCTAACTAAACTCCTGCCTAGCCCAATTAAGATTATCATGGACAGCCTTTAAAGATGGTGCTTCAGAATATAACCGTAATAAAGGCTCAGTGCCACTGAAACGTATCAATAACCAACTATCATCCTCAAGACGATATTTGTAACCATCAATGGTAAGACAATCTACCACCTTTTTTCCTGCAATTTCCTCTAACGGTTTACTAGCTAAAGTTTCTTGTAATTGATTTTTTTGCGCCATACTAGCTAAAGTTAAATCAATACGGTCATACTCAGAAATAAAATTAGTCTTTCCCTGTAACTCTCTATATAACTGCCCAATGCCTTTATCTGACTGTACCATGGCTTCAAGGACATATAAGGCCGATAAAAGCGCATCTCGCTCAGGAATATGGGTACCATAACCCACTCCCCCAGATTCTTCACCCCCCACTAAAACTTGGGTTGTCAACATTTTCTCGGCAATGTATTTATAACCAATGGGTGTCTCCGAGAGGGGAATATTAAACAACTGCGCCACCTTCGGTATTAAATCCGAACCACTAACGGTTTTAACAATCTCACCATCAAATCCTTTTCTTTTGGCTAAATGTTCAATAAAAAGAGGGATCAAAATTTGTGTACTACAATAATTTCCCTGCTCATCTACCGCCGCAATGCGATCGCAATCTCCATCAAACACTAAACCCACCCTAAGGGCATCAGAATGAGTTTTACCCCTTTCTTTAACCTGACGAAACAACTCAGGAATATAACGAGCTAAAGGCTCAGGAGCATTACCCCCAAACAAAGGATCTCGATGGGCATTTATTTCATTAACACTACATCCCAAAATTCGACTCAAGCCCGTAGAAGCCGCACCGTGCATCACATCCACCACCAAATCTAACCTACCCGCAGAAATTGCCTCCACAATGGCAGACACATCCACCAAACTAGCTAACTGCTTTGTGTAACTATCCCAAGGGTCAAACTTTGTAATACTACCCACCTCGGACGGTTTTGGTAAATCACTATCCAATAAAGCCTCAATCTTGCTCGTTACATCTCCTGAAACCGAACCCCCAAAAGCCCCCTTAACCTTCAACCCTAAATATTGAGCAGGATTATGACTAGCCGTCAACACCAAAGCCCCTAAAGCATCCTGACTAAAAGCCGCCCAGCTAAAAGCGGGAGTAGGGGCATAACTATCAGCCAATAACACATCGTAACCGTATTCCTGCAAAGCCTCCGAGGCTACCAAAGCAAAATCTTCAGCCAAAAAACGGCGATCAAAACCCACCACCATCAACTTATTATGGGGTTTTTCTTCCTGTAATACCTTTGCACAAATAGGGGCTAATTTTGCCACCCTTTCCATGGTAAAGTCAGCGGCAATTATTCCCCGCCATCCATCCGTACCAAATTTAATCGGACTAGCTTGAAAAGGCATAAAAACAAATTAAAATTGATGATTTATAGATATATATTAATAACTCATTTCACCAGAAAAATTACCTAACACTTAAAACCTAAACCTAAATTTAATTACACTTGAGCTACTTTTTCAGCTTGACTATTAGCTACAGTACCAGTAATTTTTTCGTAGGTTTCACGCATTTTTAGACCTACTAAAACTTGGAATAAACCAGTACCATTATTAGAACCGGGGTACTCTTTATGTTTTAATAATAACTCAGTCATTTCGCCATAGTATTTAGTACCAGTGCGGCTAAGATGACTTTCAACATAAATCATTTCTTCTAAATTGTCGAACTGACCATCAATTTCAAGGATAGAAACTTCATTACCCATGTAGTTATCAGGTCCATAATACATTTTTAAACCAGGATAAGAACAGGTGAGTTTACGTCCGCAGGGGCGCCAGTCAATGGTAGAACCTTCATCAAATAAGTAGGTAGGATCAAAGTGTTCGATACCTTCTTTTTCGATTAAACGAACTCTTAAAATTTTACCTTCTTTTTCCTCAATTAATTGGGTAGGTAATACTTGGATAACAATGTCTGCATATTGCTTTTGAGGCTCAATATAAGCGGTAAAATCTGGTTTTCTAGCATTGATAGAAGCCACAACGTCATCATAGGTATGACCTCTTTCGGCCATGTCACGTTGAATTTTCCACTGAATTTTTACTTCTTCGCTAATGTCGAGGTAAACGCTGAAGTCAACTAATTCTCTAACTCTTGCATCGAAAAGGGGATGTAAGCCCTCGATAACAATTACTTTGTTGGGTTCGATTCTTTCAGGAGGATCTAATTCTCCAGTCTCATGGTTATAAATAGGTTTATCAATAGCTTGACCATTTTTTAAGGCTTTAATTTGTTCCGCCATTAAGTCGAAGTTATTGGCTTTAGGATTCAAAGCTGTGACCCCTGCTACTTTTCTACCTTTGCGGTCTAGGCTATGATAGTCATCAAGACAGATAACGGTCATAAATTCTTTGCCGAATAGGTCTTCTAGGCGACGTAAAAAGGTTGATTTACCGCAGCCAGAGTCTCCAGCTACTCCAATAATTACTACTTTATCTTGAGTCATTTTTCCTCTATATGTGAAACTAATATACTTTATATAAGTAATCTTGCTATTGATTGTTATCTTATCAGTCAATTGCACACTATTCTATATCTAATTGTTTCGTTTATTAATCTTTATTTTGGAAACAGGAATTGAACAATTGAAAATTGAGAATAGATAATATAGCAACTATTATGGTTATGAAATAAAAAGTTCCTCCCCTAAATCTTCATTAATTAATAAGGGGGACTTGAAAATGATTAATGGTCTTTCACCTATTTCCCCAGATCATTAACCATTTAACTCTTGAGATCTTTCCTTAGCGGCTTTTACGGCTTCTATCAGGGCGTGACGAAAACCATTTTTTTCTAGCTGAGAAACCCCTGCAATGGTGGTACCCCCTGGGCTAGTAACTTGGTCTTTTAAGATGGCAGGATGGAGTTGTTTAGTTTTGATTAATTCTGCGGTACCTAGCACCGTTTGTAATGCTAGTTGAGAGGCTATGGCACGGGGTAAGCCCACCGCCACACCGCCATCGCTTAGAGCCTCTATCATCACGGCTACAAAAGCCGGACCAGAGCCTGATAATCCTGTCACTGCGTCCATTTGATATTCTGGCACTTCTATCACTTCGCCAATGGCGTTAAATATGGATAGGGCTATGGTTAAATCATCTTTACTTACTTTATCATTAGGGGCGATCGCACTCATTCCTTTACCCACCAAAGCAGGGGTATTGGGCATCACTCGAATCACTCCCGAATGAGTAAAAACCGACTCCAACTTCTCCAAAGAAGTACCAGCCAAAATAGAAAGGACTAAACGAGGGGCCTTAGCAGAGTTTGCCCCATCCAACTCCTTCCCTACCAATGAAAATATTTGAGGTTTAATGGCCAAAAGTAAAACCTCGCAATGGTCAAAAAGTTCTTGATTACTATTAGTTGTTGCTACCCCATAACTATTTTGCCAATATTCTCGGCGAGAGATTTGGGGTTCACTAATTTGTATTTGATGGGATTGGTATATTTTTTTTTCTAACAGGCAGGAGATGATAGCCTCAGCCATCACACCCCCACCAATAACGCCTAGTTGATAAGACACAGAATAAATAATTACTATACTTCTTGGATTATAAAAAAGCTGAAAACTCGACTATTGAGCCAAGGGGGAAGATAAATCAGGTAAAGGGGTATTACTCCAGAGATTATCAGAGAAATTGCTAGAAGTAAAATCATCAGAGATGCCATTCTCCTGTTTCTTACCCACACTAGAAGCCCCCTTAGAGTTAGTTACATGGACATTTCTGGGGGTAAAAAGGAAAATAGATTCTCCCACCCTTTCACAGTTACCATCAAGGGCTGCGGTACCTCCCGTAACGAAATCTACAGCCCTCTGAGCTTCATAGGATTCCATTAAATTTAAGTTTAGTACAACAGTTCTTTGTTGTTTTAATAATTTGATTACTTCTGATGCTTGTTCAAAGGTATGAGGCTCAAAGATTTCAATTTCATTCATGGTGGTGTTAACTCCGGGTAATCCAACTACATTGCTAGGGAAACGACTAGACATTCTACTATTTTGCTCCATATCTAAATCATGATTACTATCCATATCCATGGAAGGTGTATGACGGCGACGACGACTAAAAGAAGGGGAAGGATTGATGGTTGTGTTTTCTCTGCGGGGTTTAATCCTTTGTTGTAGCAATAACTCAGAATTTTCCTGCTCCTCTTCTTCTTCTATTTCCTCGGACATCATTTCTTCCATTTCTTCTTCATAAGGACTGTAATTATCCTCCTCCTCAAAGGAATCATAATCTCGATTAGGTCCATTGACAATATTTTTTAGTTTTTCTAAGCCGCCAAAAATTTTCTGTCTCACTGCTTTAACTTTAGTTACAACGTTTGTATGATGATAGCTATTTTTGCTTAATAACAAAAACTTACTTAAGATTAAATCATAAAATGGAATTAGTTACTTTTTTCATGATTAACTTACTATAAAAGTAAGACTTTTTTTGCATAGTAGAAAACTTTTTTAAATCTATATAGTTATGAATGAAAATACATCCTTAGCTCAAAAACTAAAAGAAGCTCAAATTGCTTATCATAATGCTTCGTTGTACGCTCGTTTTCAAGCTGGTTTTTTAGGAAGGGTGTCCCACGAAATTCGATCGCCCCTAGGTAGTTTAATGAGTATTCATCAGCTGATTTTGAATGATTTATGTGAAAGTGAAGAGGAAGAAAGACAGTTTATTGCGGAAGCCTATGAGTACGGCAAAAAGTTAATGAATATGTTGGATGAATTGATTGAAATTTCTAAACTAGAAGCGGGAAAATTTGAGCTAGAGTTAACCCCCCTCAAATGTCTTGATTTTTTTACTTTTGTGCAAAAGAGAATGAAAATGCAAGGGGCTAATCGGAATGTAGTTTTAGATGTGGCGATGGTGGATGAAAGTTTAACTATTTTAGCAGACCGTGAAAAGTTGGCCCAGGCACTTTTTTACTGGTTAGAAGTAGCTATGGATATTAGTCAGTTAGGCACTATTACCCTCGGGGCAGATTCTCAAGCCCCTGCCCATTATTCAAGGATTACCCTCCACTTTCCTTTTTGTAATCAGGAGTTTAATGAGTCTAGCCGATTTGATGAGTTATCTTTCCATGAGCAAGGGGGTATGGAGACTCCCCCAATGTTGTCTGATGGTGCAAAAATTACCGTTGCCCAAAGTTTAATTAATTTAATGGGGGGGCAATGTCGCATGGGGGAAGGGACGGACAAAACTACCTGTTTAGAGATATTTCTTCCCAATTGTGAGACTGTTGCATGAGGTCTTCTGGGTTAGGATAGGTATTATGTAAAACCATGGTGGTAGTTTGGTTTTCGACAAAGCCGATTCTTTGATAAAATTTTTGTTGATGGGTGGTGGTGAGATAGATTCTTTCAACTCTATTAAGGAGAGGATGACTAATTAAGGTTTCTACTAATTTTCGTCCTAATCCTAGTCCTTGATATTCCTCGTCAATTACCACATCCCAGATGGTGGCTCGATAAATGCCATCGGAGGTGGCCCTGGCACTACCGATAAGTTTTTGATTATCCCACACTGAGATTACTGGATTACTATGGGCGATCGCAATGGCTAAATCTTCAAGGGAACGGTTTTTTGTCCAAAAAGCATTTTTTCGATAGAGAGTTAGTAATTGATTTAGGTCAATTTTTTCTTTATCGGTACAAAATTTGATGTGACTACAATCCATTTTGATTTCCTCCCTACCATTGAGATGTGAAAAATATTAAACGAAAAACAATGGTAATAACCCTCTAACTTAAATTGTTTTCTTTTCTATCTTGGGGGTGAATTTAACTGATAGATTAGATGTAAAAACAGTTTAGAAGAATCTGATTAACCTTTGTGAAAGTAATGGTAGCAAATATTATCAAGTCTGTACCAGAATAAAAATCAAGATGTCTTTGAATGATGACAAACTGAGCAATACTAATTAAAATTAACAAAAAAATAAAGAGATGTTTTTTGGATTGTTAACGATTCTCTCTGGTTGGTTTAATTTTTTCCCCACTTCCCATCAAGTGCCTTTAATTCCTTGGCATGAGGCTTCTATTTTTCAGCTACCCACGGAAGGGGATGAGCAAGTAGATATAATTTTTGAGGGATATTTGCAGGGGTTAGAAAGTCGAAATATACCCCTTAATCAACAGGGTATCTGGATTCAAACCCATTGGGCAACTTTGGCGGATAATCGGGGTAAAACCCTTGCCCCGGCGGCTTCTATTACTAAGGTGGCAACGACTTTGGCGGCTTTAGATAACTGGTCGGTGGATCATCGTTTTTTGACTAAAATTTACACCACAGGAGTTATTGATGGGGGAACATTACAGGGGGATTTGATTGTGGAAGCGGGGGGAGACCCTTTTTTTGTGTGGGAAGATGCGATCGCCCTTGCTAATAAAATTCAAGAATTGGGCATCGAAACTGTTACGGGGAATCTCATCATAGTGGGTAATTGGCAGATGAATTTTAAAGAAAATAACCGCACCTCTGGGGATGACTTACGACGGGCTTTTAATAGTCAAAACTGGAATTATACGGTAGAAACCCAGTATCAAAATATGGAAAATGCCCCCCCACGCCCCCAATTAGCCATCCAAGGGGAAAATATTTTCCGTGACAGTTTACCCCCCCAAGCCAATGCTTTATATACCCATCCATCAAAATCTCTCCAAGAAATTCTCAGGGCGATGAATCTTTATAGTAATAATTTTATTGCCGATAACCTTGCTCAAAAAATAGGAGGAGGACAACAACTAAGTGCGATCGCCTCTAAACTAAGTAATGTACCCCCCGAAGAAATCCAATTAATAAACGGATCAGGATTGGGGGTAGATAATCGCATGTCACCCCGGGCAGCCTGTAGAATCCTCATTGCCATCGAACAAAAAATAAAACCAGATAACCTCACCATCGCCGACTTATTCCCCGTATCAGGCATCGATGAAGGAACAATAAAAGATCGGAACATTCCATCGGGCATACCCGTTAAAACAGGATCCCTAGCCGTTGTCAGTGCCTTATCAGGGGCGATCGACACCCAAGAACGAGAAACCGTCTATTTTGCCATCATGAACTACGCTAACGGCTTAGACGACCTCAGAAATCGCCAAGATCAACTATTAACTGACCTAAGCAACCATTGGCAAATCAAACCCATATTACCCACCTCGACGAGATAAATTATGAGTTATTCACTCCAAAAATTCAAAAAAACCAATACTAAATTAATCAAAATCTAATTATCCATCGTCAATTGTTCATTGTCAATTGTTAACTCCCCTTTTTATGTAATAATTCTTAAAGAACTTTTAAGATTTCTAAAATAAAGCCATGAGTGAAGCCGCCAACGAAAAAACTCTTGCCGAACAAGCACCCCCGAGTTATGAATGTCGTTCCTGTGGATATAGGTATGTTCCCTCCAAAGGAGATGCTAAAAGTGAAACCCCAGCAGGTACATTATTTACCGACTTACCCAAAACTTGGAGATGCCCCATATGTGGCGCTCGCAAAACCGCCTTTGTAAACATTGGAGCCACCGATGCCCCCTCAGGATTTGCTGAAAACTTAGAATATGGCTTTGGAGTCAATAACTTAACCCCCGGACAAAAAAATCTCCTAATTTTCGGAGCATTATTCGTAGGATTTCTATTGTTTTTGAGTCTTTATACCTTAGGTTAGACTAAATTTAAAATATATTATGGAATTAAAAATGAACTTATTATTAAATAAGCTAAAACAAATTATTGTAGTTATCACAGTCAGCTTATTATGTGTAAGCTGTGCCGTGGCAAACAACCTCAGTAGTAACCCATGGGATGTAATTACCCTAGATACCGATGCCATCTTAGCCGACATTGCCTTTACCGACGACTCCAACCATGGATGGTTAGTAGGTACAAAAGCCAGTCTCTTTGAAACCCTTGACGGTGGAGACACTTGGCAAGAAAAAATCATCGAGCTAGGGGAAGAAAAAATTAACTTTAACGGTGTCAGCTTCTACGGCGAAGAAGGCTGGATTTCCGGTGAGCCATTCATTCTTCTACACACCACCGATGGTGGCAAAAACTGGGAAAGAATTCCCCTCAGTGATCAACTCCCCGGATTACCCTACGGTGTAACCGCCCTTGCCCCCAATACCGCTGAAATGATTACTAACCTTGGTGCTATCTATAAAACCAGCGATGGTGGTAAAACTTGGAAAGCATTGGTAGAAGGTGCGGTGGGTGTTGCCCGTAACGTCAGTCGCTCCCCCAGTGGAAAATATGTAGCAGTCAGTGCTAGGGGTAATTTTTATTCTACTTGGGTCCCCGGAGACACCGAATGGACTCCCCATTTACGCAACTCCTCCCGCCGTTTACAAAATATGGGCTTTTTTGATGATGAAAGACTCTGGTTAATCGCTAGGGGTGGACGCATTCAATTAACTAGCTCTGCTGATTTTGAAGATTGGCAAGATGTCATTACCCCTGAATATTCCACCAGTTGGGGATTTTTAGATTTAGGTACCCGTGAGAATGAAATTTGGTTAGCAGGGGGTAGTGGAAACCTTTTAGTTAGTAACGATAGCGGTGAAACTTGGTTTAAAGATAGAGAAGTGGAGGATGTTCCTTCTAATTTATATCGCATCGTTTTCCCCAGTCCAGAGCAAGGTTTTGTTTTAGGACAACAGGGAGTTTTGTTAAAGTACAACCCAGACAATGCACCTGCTGATTTTGCCCAAGAAGCCTAAGCAATGGACAATTAACCATTAAATTTTCTAGTCAATAACAGGATATAAAAAAAGGTGGGCATTGCCCACCCTACAGATTCTATAAATCAATCCCTTCAATATGACAAGCGACGGTTTGAACATCTTTATCACCACGACCAGAAGAATTAATCACAATTTTGGGACTACCTTCTAGGGCAGGGCATAATTTGTCAAGGTAAGCAAAAGCGTGGGCAGTTTCCAAAGCTGGAATAATTCCCTCTAACTTACAAAGGAGTTGGAAAGCATCGAGCGCCTCTTGATCGGTAACACTGTAATATTCGGCTCTACCTTCATCTTTCAAATAACTATGCTCAGGGCCTACTCCTGGATAGTCTAACCCTGCACTGATGGAATGGGCTTCGGTAACTTGTCCATCTTGATCTTGTAATAAATAACTCATGGCACCATGTAATACCCCAGGTTGTCCTGCGGTGAGGGTGGCGGCGTGTTTTCCAGAGTTTACCCCACTCCCTGCGGCTTCGATACCAATTAAACGCACGGAGCTATCTTTAACAAATTCATAAAATAAACCCATGGCATTAGAACCTCCCCCCACACAAGCGAGGAGAATATCAGGTAAACCGCCCCATTTTTCTTGGCACTGTTCACGGGTTTCCACACCGATTACCGCATGAAAATCCCTTACCATCATGGGATAAGGATGGGGACCGGCGACGGAGCCGAGAATATAATGGGTATGCTCTACGTTTGTTACCCAGTCTCTGATGGCTTCTGAGGTGGCATCCTTGAGAGTTCCTGTACCTGCGGAAACGGGCTGGACGGTAGCCCCTAAAAGACGCATCCTAAAGACGTTTAATTTTTGGCGTTCCATGTCTTCTACGCCCATGTAGATTACACATTCTAAACCAAAACGTGCGCACACGGTGGCGGTGGCTACCCCATGTTGTCCTGCTCCTGTTTCGGCGATAATTCTTTGTTTGCCCATGCGTTTAGCTAATAAGACTTGCCCGAGGGCATTATTAATTTTATGGGCGCCTGTGTGGTTAAGATCTTCTCTTTTTAAGTAAATTTGTGGCCCTGTGCCATCGGCTTTGGCGTAGTGTTGGGTAAGTCTTTCGGCGAAATAGAGGGGGCTGGATCTACCAACGTAGTCCTTTAGTAGTTGGTTTAATTCTTGGTTAAATTCGGGATCGTTTTTGTATTGGTTGTAAGCGGTTTCTAGTTCGCTAAGGGCTGGCATGAGGGTTTCGGGAACGTATTTTCCGCCGTATTTGCCGAAGCGCCCGAAGTTGTCTGGTACTCGAATAGAATGATTGCTAGGTCTTATGGGTGTGGTGGTCACGGTCTTTATTTTTTATAGTATTTTTCCTTATATCATTATCGTACATCATGACCTAGAATCAATGACCCATGGACAATTTAAAGGTCAAAATCCTTAGGATTCAAAAAAGTTCATTAAACATATAACGAAATAGTAAAATAGTTATATAATAGAATGAGTAACTAAAAAAAAGAGATCAAGATGTTATTTCGTCAATTATTTGATCAAGACACATGGACTTATACTTACCTCATTGCCAATCCTGATACAAAGGAAGCGGTATTGGTAGATCCTGTAATTGAGCAGGTAGAAAGGGATTTGAAGTTGATACAGGAGTTGGGTTTAACTCTCAAATATTGCATTGAAACCCATGTTCATGCAGACCACATTACGGGTACTGGTAAAATGCGGGAGTTGACTGGTTGTAAAGGATTAGTACCAGAAAAGGCTCAAGTAAATTGTGCCGATCGCCACTTGGTCGATAATGAAGTGGTCATGGTGGGTGATATAGAAATCAGAGCGATCGCCGCTCCGGGGCATACAGACTGCCATTTTGCCTATTTAGTGAATGATACCCATTTACTCACTGGGGATGCTTTATTTATCCGTGGTTGCGGTCGTACCGACTTCCAAAGTGGGGATGCAGGAATGCTTTACGATACCATTACCGAGCGTTTCTTTACCCTTGCTGACGATGTTTTAGTATATCCAGGCCATGATTACCGAGGACATATGGTGTCCACCATTGCGGAAGAAAAAGCCCACAATCCCCGCATCAGTGGCAAGGAAAGGAATGAATTTATCGAACTAATGGATAACCTTGATTTACCCAATCCTCACAAAATCATGGAAGCCGTACCTGCCAATCAACTTTGTGGCAAAGTTTAGAACAATTTTTGTAAACCATACCCAAAACAGAATTATGATCATTGCTAATATCATCCAATCTCAGTATCAACTCATTACTCCCCAAGAATTAGAGCAAAGGATGAAAAACAATTCCGTAGTTTTAATTGATGTGCGAGAAAAAGATGAATATCAAGAAGGACATATTCCGGGGGCATTACTAAAACCTCTCTCCGAATTTCGTGCCAAAGAGTTAGCATCCTATCCTAATATCGTCCTCTATTGTCGTTCTGGGAAGCGTTCTCACACCGCCGCCGAAAAATTGATCGAAGCAGGACTCACTACCATAACCGAGCTACAAGGGGGCATATCTGCATGGCAACAAGCTCATTTTCCCGTGGTGGCTTAAGGACATTTATCAGCTTGATTAAACACCATCAAACCCCTTTCAATATTAGATCAGAGAATATCTTTATTATCAATTATCCATTCTCAACTATCAATTACTTTAAATGCGCTTAACCTTTGGATTAATACTTGCCATCATCATCGGACTTAGTTTAGGCTTAATCGGTGGTGGTGGTTCAATTTTGGCCGTGCCAATCCTTCGTTATGTTATGGGGGTGGAGCCTCGCAGTGCGATCGCCATGAGCCTTTTTATTGTAGGCGTGGTGAGTCTTATCGGTATCATTCCCCACTGGCGACAAGGTAACGTCAACTTTCCCGTAGCCATTAGTTTTATTCCCCCTGCCATGGTAGGCTCTTTTCTGGGGGCTAGAATTACCCAGTTACCCTTCATTACCGATACAATCCAGTTGGTTGCCTTTGGAATTGTCATGCTCTTGGCTAGTCTTTTGATGATAAAAAAAAGCAGTGGTAAGCCATCAGAAAAAGAAATAACTCCCGAAACAGTAAAACCTGTTAGTCAAGATAAAACTAAGAAGATTCTTTTCACCATTGTAGAAGGTCTAGTGGTCGGTATTTTAACGGGATTTGTAGGAGTCGGGGGAGGCTTTTTGATTATTCCAGCCCTTGTTTTAGCTGGTGGTATTCCCATGAAAGAAGCCGTCGGCACGTCCTTATTAATTATTGCCACGAAATCTGCCAGTGCTTTTGTGGGTTATTTAACATTAGTTAATATTGATTGGATGTTAACCATTGGCTTTACTTTGGCGGCCAGTGTAGGGATTGTTTTTGGCTCTTATTTAAGTAAAAAAATTGATGCTAAATATCTACAAAAAGGGTTTGGTTATTTTGTTTTAGTAGTGGCAATATTTGTTTTAATTGCTAGATAGGTTAATGTGATTTTACTAGATACTGGTTAAATTAAGCTATCTCGTTTATCTAAATAAATAAGACGAATATCGAGGGGGATTAATTTCAAAAGTTGTTTATGGGCGTGGTTATATAAATATTCAATATCTTCTGGTAAAATACTTTTTCCTTCGGCTTTTAAGTAATTAATTATTTGTTCTTCTTGCCATCCAAATTTATCTTTAGTTATAATAATTAAGCGTTCTTTGGGAGATAATAAGTTTATGGACTGCTCTAAGTAAAAATGAAAAGGAAAATATCTTAAATCTAAGGAAATTTCTTTGATATACTGTTCTTCTAAATCTTCCTTTGGTAAACAATCAATAACATATTCAATTATTAAATCTTCATAGGAATTATTGTTTATTCTATTAACTTCATTCAAGTCTATATTAAAGAAAAAGTAACTAATTTCCCTCCACAATTGAAAAGAAATAAAAGGAAGATATTCTGCTTCATAAAATCCTGAAATTACCTCATTTACCTTATTACCATAACGACAAAAAAGAGATACTAAATACTTTCCCTTATCTAAATGGGTTTGTAATAATTCTAGGAGGGTGCCATCATCTATTTGTAGTAGGGGATATATTAAAGGGTGATTGGCTTCGGGAAAATCAGTCGGATTCATATAATGACAAAATAGTTAATCGTTAGATTTAGGTGTGCTTAAGTTAATTATTGCTAAATAGCCACGAAATATCCCACAATATTAATACGAGGTTCAACACTGAAATTATATGATAATAAATAGCAGTCTAACTATGGTAAATATTTTGGGGGCGTTTTTACCCGGTATTACGGATGGTTTATTCTCGACTCAGGGCATTATGGTAATGCTTTTGGTGGCTTATGGTGGTGCGATGTGGATGTTTTTAACCAGCGCCCCTAAGGTGCATACGATTATGGTATCTGATTTAGCGGTAGCCCAAGAGTTTTATGAGGGGTTATTAAATTTACCCGTGGCGGATGTACCTTTACATTACTATTATAATTATGATCAAAGTTTAGGCTCGGCAATGTTAGATCCTATTTATACGGGTAGTCGGGGTACTCCTGCTGTGTTGCAAGAAAATAGGGGTTTATGGTATCAGCTTCGCAAAAATACTCAGTTGCACGTGATTGGGGGTGCTACGTTAGGTTATAAAAATTCTCAGCGTCATGTTTGTTTTGATCATGAATGTTTAGACGATTTACTATTGAGGGTACAATCTCGCCGTCTTAAATATAAAATTCGTAGTGATAATCCTCTTAATTTTTTGGTGAAGGATTTGGAAAATAGGGTAATTGAGATGGCGGAAGCAAAAACTTAAACTAATTGATAATTGAAAATGGATAGTTGATAATTATTTAAGGAGATTTTTTGAATTAAATTTTTGGGAATCAAAAATATTGTTATTACAAGATTCGGCGTTGTTGTCTTTGGAGTCGGGTAGTTGGTTTAAGTTAATTTGTGGTGCTAGTTATCAGCATTTACCTTCTATTCGTAATTTGGCTTTGGCTTATACCCTCGCAGGGGTTGATTGCATTGATGTGGCGGCAGATAGGGCGGTTATTAATTCGGCTTTGGGGGGAATAAAGGTTGCTCAAAGTTTTCAATCAAAAGCGATCGCCCTTGGTTATAATCCTAGTAATCCTCTTTTAATGGTAAGTGTGAATG
Organism: Cyanobacterium sp.; assembly: GCF_054166785.1. NCBI lineage: Bacteria > Bacillati > Cyanobacteriota > Cyanophyceae > Chroococcales > Geminocystaceae > Cyanobacterium > Cyanobacterium sp. The sequence goes on along the minus strand of NZ_JBSZCP010000009.1, from coordinate 24,491 downwards.
ATGGAGAAGATCCCCATTTTCGCAAAGCCTACTTTAATCCTAGCAAATGTCCCCCTGAGTGCGATCGCCCCTGTGAAAATATTTGCCCCGCCGAAGCCATAAAATTTGAACATCCCACCGAAGGAGTAAAAGAAAAACTATGCTACGGTTGTGGACGCTGTGTGCCTATCTGCCCCTATGGATTAATTGATACCCAATCCCACATCATAAGTATCCCAGAAATATTAAACTGGTTAACAGAATTACCCATCAACGCCCTAGAAATCCATACCCAAGAAGGACATTTTGAGCATTTTTGTAAACTATGGCAATCCGTTAAACCTCACCTACCTAAACTACAACTAATAGCCATCAGTTGCCCCTATACTCCCACCGTTACCCATTATTTACACCAGATAGAAAACCACATCCAACCCCTACCCATCCCCCTCATTTGGCAAACCGACGGGCGCCCCATGAGTGGAGACATCGGTAAAGGCACTACCCATCTCACCATTAAATATGCCCAAGCCATGATGGAGGAAAAATTTGAGGGTTACCTACAACTAGCCGGGGGAACAAATCAACATACAGCGGTTAAAGTAAAAGAGATGGGGCTTAATAAGAAAATTAACGGCATTGCCTTTGGTAGTAAAGCTCGAAAAATATTGGCAGATACCCTTCACAAATTGGAATTAATCTCTCCCCAAAATCAACTAGAAGACTATCCCCATTTATTGTGGGAAGCAGTGGCTAGCGCATCTCAACTGGTGGACAGCGTCAAAAATTAGAGAGTTTACCTTATGTATCATAGGTTTGAGCTAATTGTTAAAAAAAGTTAAGCAAAAATACTCATCACCGTGTAGAATGTATGATTTAACACCGCAAAAAACAGACATATCCGATAACCTGTAAATTAGACACACGATAAAAAACCCGAAAAATCATCATGAATAACAACCCTTCAGCAAATAAAACTCCTCACATCGTCATAGTTGGTGGTGGCTTTGCTGGTTTATACGCCGCCAAAGAGTTGGGCAAGGCACCCGTAAAAGTTACCTTGGTAGATAAACGTAATTTTCACCTATTCCAGCCCTTGTTATATCAAGTTGCCACTGGTAGTTTATCCCCCGCCGAAATTTGCTCTCCTTTGCGCCTAGTGGTTGGTAGAAATCCTAATACCCGTGTTGTGTTGGATGAAGTGGTAGATATTGATCCTGAAAAAAAACAGGTTATCATGAGGGAAGGGGTATTAGATTATGATAAATTAATTATTGGTACTGGGGTAAGTCATCACTATTTCGGTAATGACCAATGGGAAGAAGAAGCCCCCGGTTTGAAAAGTATTGAAAATGCCCTTGATATTCGTCGCAAAATTTTCCTCGCTTTTGAGGAAGCCGAAAAGGTATCTTCTCCCGAAGAAAAACAAGAATGGTTGACTTTTGCCATTGTAGGGGGTGGCCCTACGGGGGTTGAATTAGCAGGTGCGATCGCAGAAATTGCCCACAGAGTAATCAAAGACGACTTCCAAGAAATTGATACTACCAAAGCAAAAATTCTTTTAATTGAAGGAATGGACAGGGTTTTACCTCCCTACTCCCCCGATTTATCCCAAAAAGCCCAAGAATCATTGGAAGAATTAGGGGTGACAGTATTAACCCAACGCATGGTAACTAACATCGAAAATAGTACCCTCAATATGCGCCATGGAGAAGCAACAGAAGAAATTAAAGCCCGTACTATTCTCTGGGCAGCAGGGGTAAAAGCCTCTGGATTAGCCAAGGTAATAGCCGAAAGAACTAACGCCGAAACCGATCGCGCTGGTAGAATTATGGTAGAGCCAGATTTAAGTTTAGCTGAATGTCCTGATATACACGTGGTGGGAGATTTAGCCCACTTTGCCCACCAAGGAGATAAACCCCTCCCTGGCATTGCCCCTGTGGCCATGGCTATGGGTAAATATATGGCAAAATCCATCAGGGACGAGATAAAAGGTAAACCCGTTAATGCTTTTAAATACGTAGATAAGGGTAGTTTGGCGGTAATCGGTGATAACCATGCAGTGGTTGATTTAGGATTTATGAAATTATCAGGCTTGGCGGCTTGGTTGGTGTGGGTATTTGCCCATATTTACTATCTCATCGAGTTTGATAATAAGTTAACGGTCATGCTTCAATGGGGTTGGAATTATCTTACCCGTGGTAGGGGTGCTAGGTTAATTACTGGGGAGATTACGGAGAAAAATTTGATGACAAAATCATTTAGTAATCCTCATTATCCTTCTGCTCAAGATAGTAACGACACCACAGGAAAAGAAACAGTAAAAGTATAGCTGTTGTCTCCTTGATATTTACCCCCTCATCATTGGAGGGGTTTTTTTATCCAAAATTTGTGACAATATATTAGATAATAAAAATAAATGGCAGAAAATATTATTAATAACTCTCCTCAAATCTCTGATTCTGAAAAACAAGAATTAATGCGATCGCTCCTACACAAAGAAGGGTGTTGGGTAGATTGGGGCAAAAAATGCCAACAACTACAAAAAGCAGGGGTTGATGCCCAAGAAATTTTTGAGCGTACAGGATTACAAAACAGTCAACAAAACCTCGTCATTGTAGCGTCTCAAGTTTATGATAGCTTGGTGAAAACAGAGGTGGAAGAAAGCACCCTCAAATATTACCAAGGGCCCCGTAGTGACGTACTTTACGAATTAAGGGTACTAAATCACCAAGACAGAAAAGAAGCCGCCCTCTATTGCGAACAAAAAAAATTAGATGTGGATGGGGCGAAGGAAGTGGCGAAAAACATGAAATTATTTGCCCGTATCTCTCACCCCCCCGAAGGTTTTACCACTCACCCGGGAGATACCGTAGCCTATCAACTGTGGAGAAGTGCTAAACAAAAGAAAACCCTCTCCGATAAAACCCGTCTCATTGCTGAGGGTTTAAAATATGCCCACTCTGAAGGGGCAAGGAATAAAATTCAACAACTATTAACGGATGTTGCCACCGCCCAAACCGTCAGCAGCACCCCCCTATTACCAGTGTATCGCCTAGAAGCAGAGGAACAAATTCCCTGTATCCTTCCTGTGGTTGGTACTTTTCCCCTTACCTCATCACCTTTTGATAATATTCCTGTACTTTCACCCCAAGAGCCTTTTGATATAGTAGAAGTGTCTCAAACCATGTCTTTGGTGTCTATTCCCACATGGCAGGTGGTATTACAGGCAAAAAAACCCGTGGTGATAAAAGCCCATACCCATGATTTACCCCAACAGCAAGATGAAAAAAATGAACCTGTTTTAGTGGTGGTGGATGCTCATAATACCGAATGGAGTTCACAATATTACTTTTTGGTAAACCATGGGGGAGAAATTAAGTTTTCTTGGCTACCGACTCAGGGGGAGGAAGAAATTTTGGGCAGACTATTAGTAATTCTTAAGGCTCGTAGAATATTAGATGAGAATAATTTAACTGAGCCGTGGCAAATGGACGATTGATGATCGATTCAGGTTACAATAAGATCATTAGTGGGCTGTTTCAAGATTAAAGGTATAATGACAGCAAAGACAAACAGACGATTTGTAATTGGTGATGTTCATGGTCATTTTCAGGCTCTTATGGGTTTGCTAGAGGCGATCGCACCAACGAATGAAGACGAAATTTATTTTTTAGGAGACTTGATCGACCGAGGCCCTGACAGCGCCAAAGTGGTGAGCTTTGCCATGGAAAATAACTACCAATGTATTTTGGGTAATCATGAAGTTATGCTCCTGCAATCTTTCACCCAAAAGGGCTTAAATCATATGTCCTTTCAATCATGGCTACAAAATGGGGGTTATTCTACCATTACCAGTTATAAGAACAAAATTCCCCCAGAACACCTAGAATGGATGCGTCAGATGCCCCTCAACATTGATTTGGGAGACTACTGGTTAGTCCATGCGGGGGTTGATCCTCGCAAACCTTATCAGAACCAAGACTCTGACGAATTTTGCTGGATTAGAAACGAATTTCACAGCATTTCTGAGCCTTATTTTCAAGACAAAACCATTGTCATTGGTCATACCATTACCTTTACTTTTCCGGGGGTAAAACCGGGTCAACTTGCCCAAGGAAATGGCTGGATTGGCATTGATACGGGAGCTTATCACCATGGGTGTGGTAAATTAACCGCCCTGGAGTTAAATAATTCCATGGTTTATCAGGTCGATAGTTTTGGGCAACATTTTTCCAGCAAAAAACTAGAGGATGTGGTTCATAAAATTAACCCCCGAAACCTTACTTCTCGAAGACCAAAAATATTTTTCTAAATTTACGTTAAAAACCCCTTAACAATATACATCTTATCCCTAATAATAGATCCAGTGTCTATGAGGATAAATGATGAGTTTCTCAATTTTCATTGGTTTTGCCTTGATCCTGTCCGCTTATCTGCTCGGTTCTATTCCTACGGGTTATCTCGCTGGTCGTATCCTCAAGGGAATTGACATTCGAGAACATGGTTCAGGATCGACGGGTGCTACCAATGTGTTACGCACCGTGGGTAAAGGGGCCGCTATGGGGGTTTTGTTGGTCGATATGTTTAAGGGAATGATGGCGATCGCCCTTGTGAAGATAGCCTATAACTATGGAGGAGGAGGTGTACTACCCCTAGGGTGGCAAGAATGGTTAGTAATGATGGCCGCTTTGGTAGCGGTGTTAGGTCATAGTAAATCTATCTGGCTCAATTTTTCTGGGGGAAAATCCGCCGCCATTAGCCTTGGGGTGTTATTGGTGATGAATCCCTTTGTCGGTTTAGGTACTTTGGCAACCTTCCTCATCGTATTATATTTTTCCCGCATCGTTTCCCTAAGTTCCCTTAGCGGTGCGATCGCCGTTAGCGTATTTATGACAATATTTAACCCCTCCATCCCCTACCTAACCTTTGCCCTTCTTGCCGGTTTATATGTCATCATTCGACACCGTAGCAATATTCAACGGTTAATGGCAGGAAAAGAACCCCGTATCGGTCAAGCCGTATCCTCATCGTAGAATAAAAGAGAATAAATTAAGATAAAATTGAGTTCAACTTGTATTATCCATTCTCCATTACAAAATGTCTTCATCTTTTAATATTTTGAGGGTGGAGCCATTTTTTCTCGTTAATTTTATGGGCAAAAATTCGTTTATTATATAGAAAAGTTGTATAGGTGCAAGTCCATGAGCGAAACCCAAGAATTCCGTCACATATTGGTCATAGAAGATCGTAAAGGAAGAAGAATTATATCCTTAGAAGACAACAACTACACCCTTGGCAGAGACTCCAATAACCCCATCGTTATCTACGACTATCAAGTATCCCGCACCCACGCAACTTTAGAAAAAAAAGAAGACGCCCAAGGAAGTACCTATCGCATAGTTGACGGAGACTTGCAAGGTAAAAGAAGTACCAATGGAATTTTAGTTAATGGACACGCTACCCTTACCCATGAGTTAAAACACGGAGACTCCATCCGTTTTGCTAACGATGCCAAGGCAAACTACTACATTATCGCCACAGAATCAGGCATCGATCTTTTTAACCCCGATGACTTAGGAAATCTGAACGCCAAAAGCACCCTCACCAGCCCCACCACCCAAACGATGATTTCCAAGCAACAAGAGCAGGAAAATCCTCAAGATCAAGAAGAATTAATCCGTCTGGCTTCTTTCCCCGAATTATCTCCCCATCCCATCATTGAAGTTGACTGGGAAGGTAATATCACTTACCTAAACCCCGCTGCTAGTATCAAATTTGAAAACCTTTACGAAGAAAAACTCAATCATCCCATTCTTGCTGATTTATTGATAGAGTCAAATAATCGTCAGGGAAATCTTTTCTTACGGGAAGTGAAAATAGGGGCAGAAGTATTTGAGCAATATGTTCATTATCTTTCTGAAAAGAAATTAATTAGAAGTTATATTTTCGACTTTACCAAGAGAAAACAAGCCGAAGCCCAACTAAAAGAGAGTGAAGCCCGTTATCGAGCAATATTGCGTCAAACCTCCGAAGGAATTATCCTCGCCTATGCGCACAATAAGAAGATTATTGAAGTAAATGGAGCCTATGCCAAGATGATAGGCTATAGCTCAGAGGAAATCAAGGAGATGACCCTTTATAATCTCATTGCCAGTGATTTGCAGCTATTTAACCAAGATTTAGCCCGTATTGCCGAGAGAAAACAAGATACCATTGCTCAGTATATTCATCGGTGTAAGGATGGAACTTTACTAAATTTAGAGTCTAATATTAGTGTTATTAGTTATCAAAATAAGGATCTTTTTTCCATTGTGGTGAAAAATGTTCCCGAAGCTGTTCAAACTACTAATAAGTCTAGTTATTATCATTTTTATGATAGTTTAACTAATTTAGCTAATAAAACACTATTAGAAAAACAATTAGATTTTGCCCTTTCTTCTGCTAAACATTATCAACATTTTCTGGGATTAATTGCAGTAGAAATCAAAGGACTAGATGGATTTTTGAAGATTAGGGGAGAAGAAGAAACTAATAAATTTTTACAAAATTTTGCCCAAACCTTTGAATCTTGTTTACGGAGTTTTGATTTAGCCGCTAGGTGGGATGAGAATAAATTTATTGCTCTATTTTCCCGTATCAGGGGGCCTCGAGATCCTGCTAAAATTGCCAAAAGGATGTCTATGGTTTTCGAGCAGTATATTCAGCAACAAAAGGGCAATACTGACCTAGATTTGAATATTAGTATGGTGGTGTATCCCTTAGATGGAGAGAATGCCGAACATCTGCTCCAGGGCGCGTTGATGTCCTTAGAGCAATCGGGGCAAGATGAGTCTAGTATTAGTTGGGGTGGGTTTAAAATTAGTCCTAAAACCGCTAGTTTGCTACGGTTAGAAAATTTGATCGGCAGTGCTATCCAAGAAAAACAGTTTTATCTATCCTATCAACCCCAGTTCAATCTTGAGAATAATAGTTTGACGGGTATGGAGACTTTGCTTCGTTGGAATCATCCTGAGTTGGGCAAAATTACCCCTAAACATTTTTTGAGATTGGCTGAAGAAACTGATTTTATGTTGCCTTTGGGGGTATGGATTTTACAAACAGCGGTAGCTCAGATGAAACAATGGACAAGTCAAGGTTTCTCTACATTTCCTGTGACGGTTAATATTTCTAGTCGTCAGTTTAATCAAGATAGTTTTGTGGATTTGGTGGCTACGATTCTTCGGGAATCGGGTTTACCTCCTCAATATTTGGAGTTAGAAATTACTGAAAATTCTTTATTACAAAATCCTACTTTTGCGGCTCAGACTCTAAAACAGTTATCCGATTTGAAGGTGCGTTTATGTCTTGATAATTTTGGGGTGGGTGGTTCTTCTTTAGGATATTTACAACAATTTCCTTTTAATACTGTTAAAATTAGCCCGACGGTCATTAGTAGGTTAGAATCTAATCAGGCTTTTAATTCATTTATAAGGGCGATCGTGTCCTTTAGTGAAGGCTATAATTTAAGAGTTATTGCTGTAGGGGTGGAGAAATCAGCACAATTAGAATTATTAAAGAATCTAAATTGTTCACAAATTCAAGGCAACTTATTCAGTAATCCTTTACCCGGGCAAGATGCTACGGCTTTCTTGGAAAGAGGTAGTTACAATATTCTTTTTTAATAAGTATTTAACGGTGTTGTAAACCCCGTTGATCAAAAAACTTACTATTAAGTTTATTATTAAATTTTAAGAGTAGGTTTATACTTTTGATAATTATAGAACAATAGTCTTTTATGATTGAATAGAAATATTTTTATTAACTATGAATAGCGATTACACGGCCACTATCTTTAATAGTAAATTGCGAAACTTACTCCATGTTTTGGTGCTTAAGGATAAAAATTCTCGTCAGACTATTTTACTTGAAGATCAAAGATATACTCTGGGTAGAGATCCTCGTAATAATATTCCTATTAAGTCAAAAAAAGTATCCCGTGTCCATGGCACTGTTCTGCGTAGAGAAGATGCGCAAAATAGAACTTTTTCCTATTGGCTTTTAGATGGTGACTTAATGGGTAATCGTAGTACCAATGGAATATTTATTAATGATAAAAGATGTTTGGTTCAAGAATTAAAAAATGGTGATGTTATCACATTGGGTATGGAAGTGGAAGGACAATACCATATCCTTTCTGATGTTAATCAGCTAGAAAGTTTGAGGGAGCAAGATTTTGATTCTAGTCAGGGTACATCGGGAGCGACTGATAGAAATGGGGATGATAATAAAGCCCGTAAGACGATAGATTATGATCGAGACAATACCCCCACTATAATTAGTAGCACTGATACTCTGTTTATTTCCGAGCCTACGGTAGAGTCTTTTGAGGAGAGTAATAATTTTAATTCTTCGGAGGTTTCTGAGGCTCAGTCTGATGAGTTGAGTCGTTTGGCTTCTTTCCCAGAGTGGAGCCCCAACCCTATTATTGAGATTGATTGGTCTGGGAGGGTAACATATTTAAACCCTTCTGCCATAACGAAGTTTCCGAATTTGAGATTGAATGAAACTAATCCTAATCATCCTGTTTTAGAAGGTTTGGTTCAGGGTATTAAGAAAAATAGTGCTAGTTCTAATCTATTTGTGAGGGAAATAACTTTTAAGGATCAAGTTTTTGAACAGTATATTCATTATCTGTCAGAACAAAAATTAGTTAGATGTTATATTTTTGATTTTACTGGCAGGAAGATTTCTTCAACTCAGGTTAATGAAAGTGAGCAAAGATATAAGGCGGTTTTAAATCAAATTCAAGAGGGCATTTTTCTGATTGATGCGTCAAGTAAAAAGGTTTTAGAAGCAAACAGCGCTTTGGCGAATCTTTTGGGTTATGGTTTAGATGATTTACACTCCCTTAGTTTATCGGATTTGTTATTTTTGGGCGGAGGAGAGTTAGAACAAAAAGTAGATTGGTGGTTGAGTAATCCTAATTATAGTGGTTCGGAAAAGTTAAGTTATCGTCGTAAAAATGGTTTTTTACTTGAGTTGGAATCTAGCCATTCTATTATTAGTTATGGGGATCAAAAAATTGTTTCTTTTACGGTACATCCTGTTAATCAAAATTTAAGCACCGAGACGATAATTCAAGAGCAGGGTTTATTTGATTTGGAAACAAATTTACCTAATAGCCAATTATTTTTGGAGCAGTTAAACACGGCGATCGCCAATAGTTATCGTTTAGAACAACTGCTGTGTGTCATTTTCGTAGAACTAGAATTACCAAAAAACTTAAAAGAAAAAATAAATAGTAAAACTCAATCCACCTTATTAGAAGGGTTTTCTAAGAGACTGAGATCTTCTTTACGTAGTGGAGATACCGTTGCGAGATGGCAAGGAAATCAATTTGTTTGCTTATTACCCCAAGTCAGAAGCATTAGAGACATTGGCAAAGTCTGTCACCGAATTTTGGAAACCCTTAAACCACCTTTTTTCCTAGAACATCAAAAAATCCATATCAAAACCAGTATGGGTGTCGCAGTATATGACGAGGAAAATAACACCACAGAGATAATTTTATCGAATGCTCAAAAAGCATTAAAAAAAAGCCAAGAATTAGGGAGTAATAACTATAAATTTGTCCAAAGCAACATTCAAGCAGAAATAGAAAGACTTTTAAAGCTAGAGAAACTCTTAACTTCCGCCCTTGAGAACAAAGAGTTATCCCTTCACTATCAGCCCCGTATTAATCTAAAAAATAATGAAATTTCAGGGGTAGAGGCTTTTTTGCGCTGGAATCATCCTGAATTAGGGTGTATGTACCCCGGGCAGTTTTTACCCCTAGCCGAAGAAACAGGATTAATCATGGAAATAGGGGAGTGGGTATTGGAAAGCGCCTGTTTTCAACATAAAATCTGGTTACAAAATAATGTCATTCAACAACCCATTAGCGTTAACATTTCTAACTATCAATTCCAACAACCTAATTTTACTAATGTAATTGCAAATATTTTAGAAAAAACAGATTTACCAGCTCACTTTTTAGAACTAGAAATAACGGAAGAAACCATTGCCAAGGAACTAGATTTAGCAGAAAAAACCCTCTTAGAATTGAAACAAATGGGGGTGAAAATATGCCTAGATGACTTTGGAAAAGGAATGTCGGCTTTAGGCTACCTCAAAAAATTTCACATCGACACCATCAAAATAGACAAAGATATTATCCAAAACCTAGAACATAATTCTCAAGATTTGGCGATAGTATCAGCTATAATTGGGGTAGGAAAAAACTTTAACATAGCCGTGGTGGCAGAAGGAATTGAATCTAAAGAACAATTAGATCTTTTATCCGAATTAGGATGTGAGGAGATACAGGGTCATTTGTTAACAGAACCCCTAAAAATGGGTGATACGACCAACTTTTTAGCTAATCCAACTCGCAATTTCAATTTATCATAAACTATTTATCATATTTCCCATTACATGAGTAACCATAAGACCAAATTAAATCATATTCTGGTGGTAGAAGAACTTGATACTCAGAGATTCTTTACCCTCGAATCCGAGGTCTATTCAATTGGAAGACATTCTAGTAGTGACATAAAATTAAACTCTGCCCCTGTTTCTCGGCACCATTGCACTATTATTCGGGATGACTTGGGGGATGATGAATATGCTTATACCCTCATTGATGGAGATTTTAAAGGTCATAGAAGTCAAAATGGTATTTTAGTTAATGGTAAAAAAATTATTCGTCGTCGTCTTCGAGATGGGGATGAAATTTTGTTTGGTGGAGAAGATATTAAAGGGTTATATTATCTGGAATCAGAGGCACAAGTTAGTCGCAATGTACAAGAAAATGATAATTGGCGCATAGAAAAAAATCGCACTAATTCCGCAAGGGAGGAGTTACAAAATACTCTAATTCTCTCGGAAGAAAATTTATCAGGCAATCTACAAAGTGATGAGTTTAAGAGGTTGGCTTCTTTTCCTGAGTTGTCTCCCCATCCTATTATTGAAATAGATTTTGACGGGAAGATTACATATATGAACCCTTCTGCTAAGTTATCTTTTCCTGATTTGTCTCGTGAGGAAAATAATGCGAGACATCCTTTGGTGATGAATATTAATATTGCTCAAGATAAAACCTACAGCCAATTGGAGCAAAGGGAAATTAGTTATGACGATCGCCACTTTGAACAATATATACATTATCTCTCAAAATATGATGTAATTAGAAGCTATATTTTTGACATTACCGAGCGTAAAATGTCGGAAGCAAAATTACAATATCAAGCATTTCATGATTCTTTGACAGGTATCGGTAATCGTGATTATTTCCACTGGCAACTAAATAATCGTCTTCGAGAGGTAAAAGAAAAGCAGCAGGATTTAGCCATTTTATTCATTGATATAGATAGATTCAAGAATATTAATGATACCCTTAATCACTCAACGGGAGATAAATTATTAGAAAGTTTTTCTTTTCGTATTCTTTCTTGTTTATCCACCGATTGTATCTTTTCTCGCTGGGGGGGAGATGAGTTTATTTTAGGCATACCTCTGGGGGATGAAAAAAATCATACTGGTACTATCAATGATACAGTCAAAGTTATTATGGATAGTTTGAAAAATCCATTTTTGATTGATAACTATACTATTTATGTTACTTGTAGTATTGGGGTTGCGGTGTATCCTCAGGATGGGGAAAGCCAAGAGCAACTGATTAAAAATGCCGACATAGCCCTTTCTCGGGCAAAACAAATGGGCAAAAATAACTCTCAATATTACACCACTCGATTGAGTGAAGAGCAAATGCTTTTGTTTGAGTTGGAAACCAGTCTTTATGATGCGATCGCCCAGAACCAACTATACTTAAACTATCAACCAAAATTAAACCTCGCCACCCACAAAATTGACAGTGCAGAAGCCCTCGTAAGGTGGAAACATCCCACCCTTGGCGTCATTTCCCCGGGGAAATTTATTCCCCTAGCCGAAGAAACAGGGTTAATCATTCCCATCGGAGAATGGGTATTAAAAACCGCTTGTATTCAAGCAAAACAATGGATTGATTTAGGCTACGGCTTAGAAACCATTGCCGTTAATATTTCCGTGAAGCAATTTAGACAAGAAAACTTTGTGGACATCGTTAAAAATGTCTTAGAAGAGGTAAATTTAGATCCCAAATATTTAGAATTAGAAATTACCGAAAGTATCCTGATGCAAGATAGGGGCAAAACTGCCTTATTAATTAAAGAATTATCTAAACTAGGGGTTAAATTCTCCCTAGATGATTTTGGGACAGGTTATTCATCCCTAAGCTATCTAAAACAATTCCCTTTCCATACCATCAAAATTGACCAATCTTTTGTGCGAGATTTGACGGTAAACCTACAGGATAGGGCTTTAATTGATGCGGTAATTACCCTCGGAAAAGGCTATAACATGCAGGTGGTAGCCGAAGGGGTAGAAACAGAAGCCCAACTAAATATCCTTAAAGAATTTCATTGTGATATTATTCAGGGAAGATGGCTTAGTATGCCCATGGGCGTTTCTGAATTTACCGAATTTATTCAAAATTTTCTGCTCACGAGCCAAGCCCCATAACATTAACGGCTAATTTTCCTCCTTCAAAGATAATAATTGTTCATTGATGGTGGCAAGATAGACTTGGGCAGAATTTTCCTCTAAAATACCCTTTCTGATGGCATCAGTGATAGCCCCTTGCTCGGCTAAATATAACCTTCTTTTCAAGTTATTAATATATTTATCCTCCGTAATAGTTTTACCCCGTTGATTGTAAATATCCCTTAACTGCTTTTCTCCTTGGGCAATTTTGGCTTGATAACTGGCAAAAATTTCTTCATACAAAGAGCGAGAAAGACTCCCTGATTCTAATAAACTATTTAACTCCTTTTGGGCTGCCTTAGAAGCGATGAGGGTTAATTGTAAATTTTCGATGGTTTGTTTGAGGGGGGATGGTTTAGAAAGCTCTAATTTGTTCACTAGCCAAGGCAAACTCAATCCCTGCCCCACAAGGGATATTAATACGGTACTAAAAACAATGGCAATTACTTGGGTTCTTTCTGGTAAAGTAAACGGTAAACTAATGGCAAGAGCCATGGATAATGAGCCTTTAACGTTTCCTAATATTAAAACGTGTTGCCACTTGAGAGGAATGGGACGATCTAATTTTTTTAGTAAAGATAGTAGCGGATAAATAGATAATATTCTGCCCATCTGATAACCGATGATAGCAAGAATGGCTAGGGGTAAGGTGGAGATTAGGGTGCGAGGTTCAATCACAATGCCTACTAAGAGGAAAATGAAGGTATTAACCCCAAATCCTGCATATTCCCAAAAGTTGAGGAGGGTTACTTTGGTGGTGGGAGATATTTTTTTAAATCCTGAGTTACCGATGACAAGTCCTGCAATAACCACTGCGATCGCACTTGATACCTCTAATAATTGCCCAATTTGAAAGGTGACAAGGGATACCGCCACGGTTAATAAAATACTACTGAGGGCATCATCCAACTGTTGAAACAAGCCCACACATAAATAACCTAAACCCCAACCCAATAAACCACCCCCCAAAAAGGCAATTAAAACTTGGGTAATACCATCCCCCACAGAAAAAGAACCCTGTAAATGTATTCCAGCGATAATATTTAATAATACAAGAGCAACCCCATCATTAAATAAACTTTCTCCCTCTACGATGGTGGCTAGTCGGGAAGGCACAGATACCGTACGAAAGGCAACAATCACCGACACAGTATCCGTAATGGTGAGAATAACCGCCATCGCCGCCACCGTAATCCAAGGTAAACCCATGGCCAGTTGATAAAAAACAGCGGTAATCGTAGAAGCAATTAACACCCCCGGCACCGCTAACACAGCGATAGGTTTAATGGTGCTTTTGAGACGACTAATATCAGTGTTGATGGCAGCCTCAAAAATGAGGATAGGTAAAAATAAATTGAGAATAACGTCAGGGTTAAGGCTAATAAAATCGGGTAGCGCCCCTTGAGTGACGATTAAACCTGCCAAAACTAACCCCACCACATAGGGAATTTTTAACTTTCTACTCACTAGGGCGACAACGGTGGCAATGAGCAGTAGGATAATAAGGGCATTTACTAATCCTGTGATGTCGGCGTTTTGGGTTGGTAATGAGTCAATGTCAAATTCGGTGAGGGTTTCGGCAATGATTAAAGATTGGAACATCAATTTTAGGTGGGGAATAGGCTATGGGCAATAGTAATGATATTTTAAAAGCTCAGTTATTTTAACTTGCCACCAAACGCCTACTCTTTTTCTTCACTATCTAGTAAGCCGAGGGGGGGATTAATTTCTATTTTTTTATGGGTGATGTCAACTATGGGGACAATTTCTGGCACAAAGGGAATTAAAACGGTTAATTCTTTGGGTTTTTTGTTTTTTACTTTTTTACGTCGAGAAACACGGCTGATGGTTTCCAGATTAGTGGGTACTTTATTGTCTTCGGGGCTTGGTTGTTTGTGGAGTCGAACTTCTAAAATGTCGTGGGCGGCGGAAAATACATCAATGACAACTCCTATATTTTCCCCATCTTGTTGATTATAAACTTCTATACCAATTAAATCTGCCACATGGTATTCGTTTTCTGCTAACTTTGGTCGATCGCCCTTATGTACTGATAGGATAGCACCTTTTAAATGTTCTGCCTGAGTGCGATCGTTGATATGTTCAAGTTTTACCACATAAATATTTTTACCCGGAATTTTTCTCGATTTAATTAATTCGACTGCTTGGGGGGACGAATGATTATTCATGGTTAACCATCTTTGTCCTGGATTCTCAAACCTTTCGGGAAAATCCGTAGTAATATTTACCCTAACTTCTCCTTTCAACCCAGAAACACCCACAATGGTGCCAATTTCAATTAAATCCTCAATATCCAAGCTCAACAACTCCATAATTAATTATTTTTACCTTCACAATTTTAACCTCTACAGGGAAAATCAAACATTTCTCCTTTTTCCCCACGAGGGGTATTGTAGCCAGACTCCCATAGCCTGATAATTAATAAAAAACTATTTTAAATTTTAATGATTAAATATTTCTTCCCCCCTCACAACAAAAATATAGTATCTAGCGCCATGGTGGTGTCCAGTGCGATCGCCTTTACCATTACAGGGTGTAACCCATCTCCAATGCCCCAAGGGGAAAACAACCCCTCAACCCCATCCGAAAATGTTGGCTTCCTACAACTCATGGCCAACGGAGAAAACTCCACCATCGAGGGATTTGAAACCAAAGACGGATGGCAACTCAACTTTGATCATGTTTACATCACCGTCAATAACGTTGTCGCCCACCAAACAAACCCCCCATTTGAAGCCCAGTCAGACACGCCTCTCCAAGCCCAACAATCCCTTGACCTTGTCACATCCCCCACCACCATCGATTTAACATTAGGCACCATAGATAATCCTGCCATCCTTATCACCGAAGTAGAAGCCCCTCCAGGCCATTACAACGCCATCTCATGGCAAATGTATAATGAACCTGAAGCTCCCCCCAGTCTGAGTCTCCAAGGCACAGCCCAGAAAGATGATCAACAAATTGCTTTCACCCTTCAATTACCCATGGATATTACCTACACCTGCGGTGAATTTATGGGCGATGAAATTAAAGGTATAGTTAATCCAGAGGAAGTTACCGCCCTAGAAATGACATTTAACTTTGACCATATTTTTGGTAACGGGGAAAAAGAAGATAGCGATGAAATCAACCTCAATGCCCTCGGATTTAACCCCCTAGCAACCCTCGCAGAAAATGGAACATTAGAAATTGACCTAGAAACCCTCAATAATACCCTGAGTAACCAAGACTATCAAACCTTAGAAAATAATATCCTTGGATTAGGTCATGTAGGGGAAAATAATTGTCGATTTGAACCCACCACATAAAAAAGGGCAGAAAATCTGCCCCTAAAAAAGTTATGTCAATTCAATTATTGAGAAAGAGTACGACGTTTGAAGACCATTTCATAGGCCTCAATGATGTCTTTTTCCTTCCAATTACCAAATTTATTGATACTAATACCGCACTCAAATCCCGATGCCACTTCTTTAACATCATCTTTAACACGGCGTAAAGAGTCGAGATTACCGTTATAAACAACCTCTCCATTACGTAATACTCTGATGAAACGGTTACGAACTACCTTACCAGATAAAACGTAACAACCTGCCACAGCACCTTTACCCACAGGGAATACCGCACGGACTTCCGCTTTACCTAGAGCTTCTTCTACCTCTTCAGGGTCTAATAAACCTTCCATGGCACCCTCAATTTCATCTAACAATTTATAGATGACGTTGTATTCTCGGATGTCAACCCCTTCTTGTTCGGCAGCTTGACGGGCATTAGGAGCAAGGGTGGTATTGAAACCAACCACTACCGCACCACTAGCAGCTGCTAAATCTACGTCCGTTTCAGTAATTTCTCCAGCACTAGAGAGAAGTACACGGATTTGAACTTCTTTTTGAGGTAGTTGTTTGAGAGAACCTAAAATTGCTTCGATGGAACCTTGTACGTCGGCTTTGAGGATTAGATTTAACTCCTTGAGTTCCCCTTGTTGTGCTTGGGCAGAAAGGGTACTTAGGGTTACTCGACGGGAAGATAATGCCTGTTGTAAACGGCTGGTTCTATCTTCTTGGGCACGGCTTTCGGCGATCGCCCTTGCTTCTTTTTCATTAGGATAAACATCAAACTCATCCCCTGCTTGGGGAACTTCATTTAAACCGAGTACCTCCACCGCAAAAGAAGGACTTGCCGCCTCTACCTTATCCCCACGATCATCGATCATGGCACGGATTTTACCCGCCACAGAACCAGCTACAAACACATCCCCAACCCTTAGGGTACCATTTTGAACCAACAGGGTAGCCACAGGGCCCCTCGCTCTATCTAAGTGAGCCTCGATAACAGTACCTTTAGCAGGGCGATCGGGGTTAGCCGATAAATCTTCCACCTCCGACACCAGAACAATCATCTCTAGTAAAGTATCAAGGTTTTCACCATTTAAAGCACTTACAGGCACCATCACCGTATCACCACCCCAATCCTCTGGGACTAACTCTAGTTCGCTCAACTCTTGCTTAACTCGGTCTGGATTAGCCTCGGGTTTATCAATCTTGTTAATAGCTACCACAATGGGAACTTTCGCCGCCTTAGCGTGACTAATAGCCTCTCTGGTTTGAGGACGAACCCCATCATCCGCCGCCACCACAAGGATGGCAATATCAGTAACCTTAGCACCCCTTGCCCGCATAGCGGTAAAGGCTTCGTGACCTGGAGTATCTAAAAATACGATTTGTTGGGTATTTCCTTCATGCTCTACATCTACATGGTAAGCACCAATGTGCTGAGTAATGCCCCCTGCTTCCCCTTGTACTACCTTAGTATTACGGATGGAATCAAGAAGGGTGGTTTTACCATGGTCAACGTGACCCATAATTGTTACCACAGGAGGACGAAGGGTAAGATTATCTAAATCAGCCTCTGCCAACATTTCCGTCTTAGTAGCACTGGCTTTTTCTTCCTCGGTAATAACTGTTACTCCCAACTCCTCGGCGACCATTTTGGCAATTTCGAGGTCAAGGGTTTCGGTGATATTAACGGCAATACCCTTAAAGAAAAGCATCTTAATAATTTCAGTGTCCGCCGTATTAAGACTATCGGCCAACTGTCGGAGGGTGAGACTCTCTTTGAGAACGATTTCCTCAGGAACTTGTTTTTCTTGTTTTACTTTTTTGTTATTACTGTCGTTAGACTTACTAGAAGAACTGCTGTCCGAACGGTCTAATTTTGGTTTTTGGCGACGGGGGGACTTGATGCGATCGGCTGGTTTAGGAGATTTATTCGCAGGTTTATCAGGACGAGCGAGGGCTAAACTTAAGGGGTTTTCTCCATCATTGTCATCATCGAGATAATCAATTAAATCTTCGTCATCATCCTCCAGGACAAAAGAACGACGTTTTTTAGCGGCCTTCTTATTTTCTTTTCCACTATCATCATCATCTTCCCATACCGCAGGGGAGTCATTAACCAAGGGTTTCTTAACTTTCTGCTTGGTACGTTTTGGTTTTTCTAATAATACTGGTTCATTATCAAAATCATCATCATTATTCTGAGTATTATCAATATCATCATCCAAATCAGGTTCTGGGCTTATGGCCGCAGGACGTTGGGGAGGTTTTTGTAACTTAGGTTTAGGGGGAGATTTTAGGGTAGAAGTTCTTTTCTCTCCATCATCCTTGGTAGCGACGGGGGGAGTTACTTTTTTCTCTGGAGTATCGGTATCAGAGGATTGCTCCTGTCTATTTTTGCTTCCTAGGGAGGGTTTACCCTTAATTTTTGGTTTTGGTTTTCTGTCCCCTTCTATGGAATCCATTAATTTTGCCACAGAGCGAGGTTTACCCGATGGGGATTTTTCCTCTTGATCTGAATTGGATTTAGGAGGTGCTGGGGGGCTTTTTAGTTCTGGTCTAGGAGCATTTTTTTCCTCCCCATTTTTATTATTATTGTTAGGGGAAGTTGGTCTGGGGGGAGGATTTTTGAGAGCACCAGATTTTTCTTGGGGTTCCCCTGATTCTGATTTACCTTGATCTGCTGAAGGGCGTTGAGGACGGGGGGGCGTTAGAAGGGTAGGAGCATCCTGAGTATCATCTTTGCTTTCTTGAGATTGTCCAGAGTTCTGCTCTTCGTTACGATTTTTTTTGTACAAGGCAACAATTTCTAATTTCGGTTTATGGGATTTTGATTCAGGCACTTGATTTTTAGTTTTTTGATGGTCGTGGTTTTTCCCTTTTTTATGGTTTGACGATGTCATACGATAATTTTTTGCGGCTTCTTTGATACTCTGTGCTTGAGATTCTGAGATAGTACTACTATGAGTTTTTACGTCAATTGATAATTGAGAACATATTTCCAATACGTCTTTATTTTCTAATGCTAGTTCCTTTGATAAGTCGTATATTCTTATTTTTCCGTTTTTCATCCAAAAATTGCCCTAAGTCTAATATATTATAATTTATTTTATGTTGGTTTATTCTTTATTTTAATTGAGATTTGTTTTCTTCGTTGTCTCCATGGTTTTTAGGTGATAAAACTATATGTTACATTTTCGTAATATTTAGTTATTGAATGGGTGTAATGGTTAGCTTTTTTTACCCTAACATCTACTTTTTAATTGGTCATATATTTCTGGGGGGACGTTAGTACGCAAGGTTTTTCCCAGACGCTTTTTTTTCTGAGCCACGGTAATACATTCTAGGGTAGGGCAAACATAGGCGGATCTACCCATGCCTTGGTTAATGGTGATGTGATGGTCAGGAAAATTTCTTATCACTTGATAAAAATAATCTTTGGGGGCGACTAATCCACAACTAATACAACGGCGATGATTTTTTGGGGGCATTTTTTCTTTTAAAGTCACAATGGGAGGGGGAAAAAATATTAGTTTTCCCCTTGGCAGCAGTTAGATTAGTTTTTTATAAATTTATAGAACTGCTCTGGTTTGGGTGTTGTTATTCTTCTTCGGAGGAATTTGCTGTTTCTGGCTCTGATTCGGGTTCTATTTCTGGAGGTTCGGTGGTTTGGGCTTGTTGCATTTTTTTGTAATCACTTTTTGATTTGATGTCGATGCGCCATCCTGTTAATCGGGCGGCAAGACGCACGTTTTGACCATCTTTACCAATGGCGAGGCTAAGTTGGTTGTCTGGTACTACTACCATGGCTTGACGCTCATCGGGGTCTAGTAGTTCGACTAGGTCGATTTGGGAGGGGCTAAGGGCGTTGGCGATGTAGATGGCAGGGTCTGGAGACCAGCGGATTACGTCAATTTTTTCCCCTTTTAGTTCGTTTACCACCGCTTGAATACGAGAACCCCTTGCTCCGATACAAGAGCCTACGGGATCTACGTCTTTATCAAGGCTATCTACGGCTATTTTTGTTCTGGCGGTGACATATCTACTCATGGGGTTGGCTTCCCGGGCGATCGCCACTATTCTAACAATTTCTTCCTCGATTTCAGGCACTTCATTGGCGAATAAGTAAACCACCAATCCCGCATCGGCACGGGAGACTAATAATTGAGGACCCCTTTGAGAACCTTCACGCACCTGCTTGAGATAAACCTTGAAGGTAGCATTAGCTCGATAGTTATCACTATTTACCTGCTGAGAACGGGGTAATTCTGCCTCCACTTCTGGTCTGCCATGGGCGCTTTGGATGGTCATAATCACCGACTGACGCTCAAATCTTTGTACCTTGGCTTGAAGTACAGTCCCTTCTAAATCATTAAACTCTGATTGAATCATCAATCTTTGTTGATCTCGCAGTTTCTGTTGTAAAACCTGCTTGGTTTGAATGGCTGCCATGCGTCCGAAATCTTTTTGTTCAGGGGTGACATCCACCACCATTTCATCTCCTACCCTTGCCTCCTGATTAACCTCCATCACTTCCTCTAGGGGAATTTGATGATCTGGGTTTTCTACGTTTTCTACCACGGTTTTGAGGGCTAAAACTCTAAATCCTTCCTCATCAATGTCTAATTCCACTCGGAAATTAGCAAAATAATCATCCCCAAAACTATTTTGAGGGTTGGTTTCTTTGGCACGACGAAAACGTTCATAACCTTTGAAAAGTGCTTCCCTTAAGGCTTCTTGTACCGCACTTTGGGATAAATTATGATTCTCACTGATTTCCTCGATTAAAAAACCTAAGCCTGGTAATTGAACAATACTCATAAATATTAATTAATAATTGGTCTGAAATTTTAAATGGTGAATACTAAATCTATTCGGTGGCGCTTTCTAGGGTGACTTGTGCAACCAATTCCCTCGGAATTTTCACAATCCGCCCTTTACAGTTGAGAGAAACAAAGTTTTCATCCCGACTGTGAAGAGTGCCTTGAAATTGAGTTTTCTTCTTGTGGGGAGTATGGGTTTCTACCATCACAGGAAAACCTTGAAAACTAATAAACTCCCTATCGGTGGTTAGTACATCGGCAATACCCGGACTGGAGATCTCCAGAGAATAGGCCTCGGCAATAATATCTTTAGCCTCTAGGACTTCCTCTAGTAAACGACTCATTTGTTCACAGTCATCGAGGCTTGTATCTCCTTCGTTACGGCGAATATCGACCCTCAGTAGGGAAGGATTTTTGTTGGTTTGAAAAACAATGTTAGCGATCTCAATGTTGAGCTTTTCGGCAATGGGATTGGCTAACTCTGTGATTTGTGGTATCAAGGGATGGGTCATAAAAAAATCAGCGTTAAAATTTAGTTGATAATTGGTAGAAAGCAACAAAAAAAGCGGGTGTCACCCACTTTAATGAGATTATTTCTCGTCATTGGCGCTTTAGGCTCTAATTACTTTTTAGCCAATGTAGTCCTTTTGTTAACGATGATTTCCAAATCTTTATGGACTCAATCAAATGGCTACCCAATACAAAGTGTTTGTATTTTTTTTCTCAAAGGAAGTTTTAGAACCTTACAGAATTGATTATAGTCTATTTCTTTTTTTTATTCAATTTTATTTCTTTGTATCCTTACATAGCACTTATTTTTAATTTTTATAATGTTTGTTTACAATTATTTTCAAGTTAGTGATCCCGATAGTAATGACTTTTTAGGGGCGATCGCCCTTTATGAGCAATCATTTCCCCCCAGTGAAAAACTACCCACTGCAACCATAAAAGATAAAATTAAGAAAAATATTTTCCAATTATGGATTCAAAAAGATCAAGAAAAAATTATTTTAATGGCAATTTTGTGTCCTCTACCCGAAACTGATTTTACCTTACTAGGATACTTAGCAACTGCCCCAGAATATAGAGGAAAAGGACTAGGAAAAGAGTTTATGGCTTTTATCAAAAAGACTCTACAAAAGGAAAATCAATGGTTACTGTTAGAAGTAGAAAATCCCCTGTTTCCTCCCGACCAAGAAATAAAACAAAGACGGGTTGATTTTTACCTCAGATTAGGAGCAAAAATTATAAAAGACGTTTCTTATCTATTGCCTGATTTGTCTGAACAGACTTCTCCTGAAATGATTTTAATGATTTATCCTGACTATCAAAAAGAGATGTTAACACCATTATTGATAAAAAAACTAATTCAATTAACCTATGAGTATTTCTATGATCAACCAAGCCATAAAAACCTAAATATTTTAACCAATAAACTCCCTAATAAAATAGAACTAACAGAAAATTAAATAACATTTATTAGTCCAAAAATCTTATGTTACCATGAAAAAAATAGCAATTATTAACCATGGAAAAGAGAAAATTAGGCAGTACCAATATTGAAATTACCCCTATTTTAATGGGTACATGGCAAGCAGGAAAAAGAATGTGGTCTGGCATTGACGACAATGATAGCATCAAGGCAATTCGCAGCGCCGTAGAAGGAGGAATCACCACCATCGACACTGCCGAAGTTTATGGGGAAGGACATTCAGAAAAAATAGTCGCCCAAGCGGTGCAGGACATTCGGGAAAAGGTTGTTTATGCCACAAAAGTATTTGCTAACCATCTTAAATATGACCAAGTAATCAAAGCCTGTGAAAATTCCTTAAACAACTTAAACACAGACTATATCGATTTGTATCAAATTCATTGGCCTTCTGGTACATGGAATAGCGACATTGTACCCATCCAAGAAACCATGGAAGCCCTCAACAAACTCAAAGATGACGGCAAAATTAGAGCCATTGGGGTATCAAACTTTTCCGTGGCACAGCTAAAAGAAGCCAAGCAGTATGGGGAAATTGTCAGTATTCAGCCCCCCTACTCTTTATTTTGGGGAGGGGTAGAGAAGGAGATTCAGCCCTACTGTGTGGAACATAACATCTCTATTCTTTCCTATAGCGCCCTTGCCCAAGGTATTTTAACAGGAAAATTCGGCTCACAACCCCAATTTGAAGAAGGAGATCATCGGGTTAATAATCGTTTATTTCAACAACCCCACTGGGATAGGGTACAACGCGCCTTAGATTTACTAAAACCCATCGCTACACAATATGATTGTACTTTGGGTCAATGTGCGATCGCCTGGTTAACTGCCCAACCCCAAACCCATGCCATCGTAGGAGCTAGGAATGCTCAACAGGTGGAACAAAACATCAAGGCAGGGGATCTAAAAATTAGCAAAGAAGATTTAGCCAAAATCAGTGACATCGGCAAAGAAGTAAGTAAACACTTTGATGACAACCCCGTTTTATGGAATTTCGACAATTAAGGTGCGATCGCTAAACTTAGAGTAGAAAGAAAAATACCCCATATCTAATATTGGATCACCATTACCCATCCCCCACCCTAACAAAATCATTTTCTTCGTGAACTATGGATTTTTATTTTTGTAAACAATAATTACGACAACTTGTAAAAATTCTTAATACAAAATGACATTAATTCAGTTTAAGGTAAGAAATTAGGAATCAAACACTTTTTGTAAATTTTTATAAACATAAAACTTAATAATTCAGGAATAAATAAAATATGAGCGTAAATCTAGCCACAATGCTGAAAGAAGGCACCAAAAAATCCCACTCTATGGCAGAAAACATGGGGTTTATCAAATGCTTTTTAAAAGGGGTAGTCGAAAAAAATTCCTATCGTAAACTAGCCGCTAACCTTTACTTCGTCTATGGTGCCATGGAAGAAGAAATGGAGCGTCTCAAAGATCATCCCCTCATTAAACCTATTTATTTCCCTGAGTTGAATCGTCAACCGAATTTAGCCAAAGACCTTCAATTCTTTTATGGTTCTAACTGGAAAAATGAAATCGAAATCACTCCCCACGGACAGGCTTATGTAGATCGTATTCGTGAAATTGCCCAAAGCGCTCCCGAATTATTTGCCGCCCATTCCTACACTCGTTATTTAGGAGACCTTTCTGGGGGTCAAATTCTCAAAAATATCGCCCAAAAAGCCATGAACCTTGACGGTGAGGGTACTGCTTTTTATGAGTTTGAAACCATTGATGATGAAAAAGTCTTTAAAAATAAATATCGTCAATCTTTAAATGATTTACCCGTAGATCAAGAAACCGCTGATCGCATTGTACAAGAAGCTAATGATGCTTTTGGTATGAATATGAAAATGTTCCAAGAGTTAGAAGGTAACTTGATAATGGCGATCGGTAAAATGTTATTTAATACTTTAACTACCCGTCGTCGTCGTAACCAAAATAATGAAGGGGAATTTGCGACTGCTGAATAGGTAGTTTGATTTTCCACCGATAAAATAATCATAATATTTTCTGCTATTATCCCCAGCTTTGGGGATTTTTTTATATTATATTAATAACTGCAAATTTTCTTTATTTATATTCCTTGAAGGTGAACTACTCACATTCGCTACGCTGAAATGTGAGCTTCTTACCCAACAGACTGCATTATAGTAGATTTCTTGCGTCCTCTATTATCTCGTCTTACATCTGGGCGATAAGCTGAAACTCCAGTTCCTGAAGCCAAAATTC
>NZ_JBSZCP010000008.1:0-10243 GCF_054166785.1 Cyanobacterium sp. | reverse complement strand
GGTCAATTCTTCAACATATTAGAGTATGTTTGTTCACAAACGGATACTTATTTTGAGAGGGTAGATAAAGACTATACTTCGCAAATATGCCCGAATTGTGGTACTAATACAGGTAAAAAGACTCTGAATATGAGAGTCCATAAATGTCCTGAATGTGGCTATGAAAAAGATCGAGATATTGCGGCGGCGGAAGTAATTAGAAATAGGGGATTGCAAAATATTGCGGTAGGAACTATCGTGATGAAACAGCCCAGTAATGGCGTTCTGTCAGGGGCGAAAGCCTAGATAAGAGTCTATATGGGAATCCTCTCGCCTTCAGGCAGGGGACGTTCAACTTCCCAAGAAAATATCTTTTTTTCATCAAAGTCTGTTGGTTTGCCTCAGACGATAATCACAAAATAATAGTGTACCTCCTGAAACGCAAAGGGGTACAACAACTAAGTTTAGGAGGGGAATACTAATTAAACCCAGACACACTAAACCAAATCCTGCACTACTAGGAAATCGGGCAAAAACAAATTGTATTTTATGTCTAAATTTTAATCTTCTTCTTTCTAGGGGGGCATCAAAAAAATCTAGGCAAATAATCAAAACGGTGAGTGTTAAGCCTCCTACCCCTGAGATAACATTGCCAAAGGCGGGAATAAAGTTGAGTAAAAATAAGGGGATTGCAACTAAGGCAATAAATAATAACTTTTTTAGTTCAAATAATAAGGCTCTCAGTATATCTTCAAATATATTAACCTCTACTAATTCAAGATTTCCTAGTTTAATTATTTCTATTTCTTCTGATAATTTACCATACCAAGGGGAGCCTAAAACACTACCAAATTGGACTATGATAAAACCCACTATAATTAATAATATGATAGTCAGTAAAGTTCTAATAATCACCACAAAGATTGAGGTAATCGGTAGCAAAAATCCCATGGCTTCAGGTAATCTATTTACATAGTTAAGGGCGATCGCCCCTATATTGTTCTCTAAAATATCAAAAAACAACAAACTAGGTTGTAATAAAAGAAAATAAACCCCTAAACCAACAACAAAATTAATAATTATAGGAATAATCAAATATTGCCATAACTTTTTATTATTAACAATTAATTGAAGAGCTTTAATAGGATACAATAAACCATCTACAAATCCAAATCCAGTGAAAATATTTCTAAACATAATTGTAAAAATCCGTTAGATAATCATAAAATAAAAGTACAGTTTATAAATCAGATTTAGTATAGTCTTAACTTATTAAATTTCCCATAGTTACTTTTAAATAATCCAGTAAAAACCACCACACTTTCTATGATTTTGTAATTTATGATTTAATTTATACACAACTTTCCCATATTTCAACCTTCCACGCCACAGAAAACGTTAATCTAAATATAAACAAAAATATCTTTTAATCAAGCTATGCGCCTGTCTCGTCTTCTAACCATTGTTATCGGCTTAAGTATTATTTTTGGCTTAATGCTTTGGTTAGTTAGTGCATTATCCCGACTGTATAGCGAAATTTCTTGGACAAGCCCTTTACTAGCAAACTTTCTAGTCTTTGTCCTCATCCTATTATTAATCTTTTTTATCGGTATTTTTCTTTACTACTTTGGCATTATTCCCCATGATAAAGGAAATCAAACCATCAGAGGAAAAGGAAAAACAAGGCGCCCATTACCAGCCCTTCCCGCCCAAAAAAACGAAATAGCCTCGGAAACCATCAGGGCAGTAAAAAAACAAGTCGCTCAAATCCAAGATGAAGTGAGCCAAAAAGCCCTATTAGAAAAATCCCAACAAATAGAAGCAGACTTTACCACAGGAAAACTAAAAGTAGCCGTATTTGGTACAGGTAGTGCAGGAAAAACCTCCCTTGTAAATGCTCTAATGGGCGAAATGGTAGGGGAAATCCAAGCCAGTATTGGCACTACCACCGAAGGAGTAACCCATTCCCTTAAGTTGCCCTCTGCTAACCGAGAGATATTAATTACCGATACCCCCGGCATTCTGGAAATGGGCGCCCCGGGGGAAATTCGAGAGCAATTGGCACGGCAACTAGCCACGGAAGCGGATTTATTATTATTTGTTTGTGACAATGATTTGAGGGCTTCTGAGTTTAAACCCTTGGAGGCTTTGGCAACCATTGGTAAAAGATCGTTATTAGTTTTTAATAAAATTGATCTATATTCTGAGGAAGAGCAGGAAATTATTTTAAATAGTCTTCAGCAGAGGGTAAAGAAATTTATTCCTAGTAATGATGTCATCAAAGCCTGTGCCAATCCTCAACCAGTGCAGTTTTCTGTGGACGAAATGATTCAACCCGATGTGGAAGTGGATAGTGTCATTAAACGATTGGCGGCTATCTGTCGGGCAGAGGGGGATGATTTGTTGGCGGATAATATTCTTTTGCAGTCTCAAAGGTTAGGGGAGGAAGCAAGGAAGTTAATTGCCCAACAACGTAGTCGAGAAGCGGATAAAATTATCACCCGTTATCAGTGGATTGGGGCAGGGGTGGTGGCTTGTACTCCTGTGCCTGTGGTGGATATGTTGGCAGCAGCGGCGGTAAATGCTCAGATGGTAGTAGAAATTGGGCAGGTTTATGGTTGTGAAATTAATAGCGATCGCGGCCGGGATTTAGCGGTATCGTTAGGTAAAACCTTGGTTAGTCTGGGGGTGGTTAAGGGCGCTGTGGAGTTGGTGGCGAGGGCTTTGCAGTTAACCCTTGCTACTTATGTAGTGGGAAAAGGCATTCAGGGGGTGAGTGCGGCGTATTTAACCCGCATTGCTGGTAAAAGTTTTGTAGAATATTTTAGCCATGACCAAGACTGGGGTGATGGTGGTATTACAGAAGTAGTGCAAAGACAGTTTAAACTTAGTCGTAAGGATGAATTTATTAAGGCTTTTGTCCAAGATGCGATCGCACGGGTAATTGAACCTATTAAGGATACCCTAGAGGAAAGTTTCGATAATAGTGACTATCCTGAGCAAAGTAATGACGTTTATTTTGATGATGATGGTTGGGGCAATGGCACTCTTAAAAAGGATGATTGGTGGTAAAAATAATTGATAATTGATAATTGATAATTGATAATAAAAAATTAGATTTTCTAGTTTTTTAAAGTCTTTTATTTATTTTTTTTGCTATGGACTTAAGCCCATGGTTCGTTTCATTCGTTTACTTTTCTCGACTTATTCAGTATTATATTTTAGTTATTTATCCAGTTTGCGAAGTGTTTTAAGTTCGTTATTTGTTCCTGATTTAAGGTACTTTTATTAATTAAAAGCCAGTAAGAAGTGGCTAAAGGATAGGCAGAATTATCAGGATTATTAGAGTTTATATTTTGTTGATTTAAAAGGTTAATATCACTAACAAAATGAGAAATATTAGGAGTAATGAAGTTACCAAAATCATTTTCTAATTTAGCAATATTTAGTTTATGTTCCTTAGCAAAAGGATATTCTACATAACTAATTGCCCCATCTATTTGTTGAAGGGTAGAAATAATGGCATCACTACCCCTTGCACTTATCCCCATTTCCCATGGAATAGTTTTTATTACTCCGATACTTTTTTTCCAATCATCACTAAGGGAACTTAAATATTTATTAATATATAAATTTGTACCACTACTGTTACCATGAAAAATTACTTTTATTTTTTTACTCTTTTTAGCTCCTAATTCTTGCCAATCTGTAATATTACCCAAAAAAATGCCTATTAATTGTTCTTTTGTTAGGCGTAAATTATCTATTTCCTTGTTATTATAAATAAGGGCGATCGCCCCTAACATCATCGGAAAAGCTAAAATATTTTTATCACGTATTACGAAGGTAGATTCATCTAAAATAACATCCGTAATAGCAAAATTTATGATCTCTTTTCTTAACTTATCAAAAAGAATGTCACTACTATAAATAGAATCATATGTTAAATGTAAATTCGGATTTATTTGTTTATATTCATCAAACCATCGTTTTATCAAAGCATCTGAAAAATTTTCTCCCATGCCATGAATAGAGCAAGATTCCCATAAAAAAGAAAAATTAGAAGACTGACTACCTAAAAAACTGCCACAAAAACCCGTCAAAGCACCAATAAAACTTCTACGTCCTAATCTAATACTATTCATATAAATAAAACTTAGTTATTTTTAAATTTATGACGGCGTATAGCTTTTTTAGCCATAGACTAGGTATATATTAGGAGACCATGGGATAATATAAATTAAGAAATCGTTAAAAGCAGTTTAATTTTTTATTAACGTTTTTTTCGTTCCTAAACCTGCTATCAAAATTATAAAAATATACTTTATCCCTCAAATAAAAAATATTATAAATTATCCAATAAATAAAAATATGGACTATCTACAAACTTTGGAATCCGCCATCAATAATAATAAAAAACCTAGTAGCGAATTAACTTTCGATGCCCTATTAACAGCAGAAAAAGAAAGTCGAAAAGCAAATATTAAATATAATTTTCAACAACTCTGGGGAGAATGGCGTTTAACCTTTATTACAGGCACAAAAAGTAGTCAAAAAAAGATGGGAGGTTTACTAGGAAAAGGTTTTTATCTTCCCTCACTAGCCAAAATAACTATCTCCTACGGTGGTGATGATTCTCAGTCTTTAGTCGGGAGAGTACAAAATAAAGTAAATGTAGGTTTAGTCACCTTCGTTATTTCTGGACCTGTTAAATATGTAGAAAAAAGGAATATTCTTGCCTTTGATTTTAACCATTTATCCATGGCTATTTTAGGTAATAAATTGTACGAACAGGATGTAAGGGGAGGGGTAAAAAGTGAAAATGAATTTTATGAAAATAGTATCAGTAAACAGGCTTTTTTTAGTTATTTTTTAGTAACAGAAAAATTTATTGCCGCAAGGGGTAGGGGAGGAGGTTTAGCTTTATGGAAAAAAGTAGGGGAGTAGTCAAGGATTGCGAAACTATGTCCTCTTTTGTTCGATTACCTGTTCTATCTATGTAATCAATTACTTTTTGTCTTAACTCTACATGATGAGATATTTCTTTTTTACTTTATTATAATTACTACATCCTTATTTTACCCTTTAATACCTCAATCTTAACTCAATTGAATATATCTAAAAAAAGACTTGGTAAACCTTATCGTAAGGAGAAATAATGACAATAAAGCCAATGATAATAGCTCATCGAGGGTCATCTAGTGAAAGCCCAGAAAATACTCTATCAGCTTTTCGGTTGGCTATAGCTCAGGGTGCAGATGGCATTGAAGGTGATTTTCACCTAACCAAAGATAAGCATATTGTGTGTATTCATGATTCAAATACCGCTAGGGTTGCTAAAACTAAGTTAATTATTAAAAATTCGACCCTGGCAGAGTTAAAAAAACTTGATGTAGGATGTTGGTTTAATTCTACTTTTAAGGATGAAAAAATTCCTACCCTTAATGAAATTTTAGCCATATTACCGAAGGAAAAAAAGTTATTTTTAGAAATCAAATCAGATCCTGAAATAATCCCCTATTTATTGAAAGTCATTAACAATAGTAGTGTTAATTTAAGTCAGTTAGTAATCATTTCTTTTAATAGTCAAAATGTAAAATATATTAAGCAACAAATGCCGGAATTAAAGACTATATTATTATTAAGTCTTAAGACATTAAACGGTATTAAAAGTTTTTCTCCTCATAGATTATTAAAACAATTAGCGAATATTAATGCTGATGGAATAAGTACTTCTGTGTCTAATTTTGTCAATCAACGGTATATTTATCAATTTACTTCCAGAGGATATGAATATCATTTATGGACTATCGATAATAGAAGGATAGCAGAACAATTTATGAAAATAGGGGTACACTCTATTACAACTAATACTCTCAAAACTATTCAGCCCATCAAGTATTGCCAGAGGGAAAACTGATTACTAACGATTAATTACTTTGAGGGTAAAAGGATGTTGATTGCCCCTAGTTTCTCCCACATAGATAGAGTATCGCCCCGGCGCCCATACTCCCCCCATTTGGGGTAATTTTCCTGCCGCTGCATCCCCTAAGATACAAGTGCGATCGCCCCCATTTGGTCCTACAATTAATAAGGTAGGTTGCCCCTGACTAGCTTCTACCCGAAGATGAAGGGAAAAATTTTGCTCACTGAGATTAATAACATGGTGAGGACTACTGCCAATATAACCACAATCACCACTATCAACACTTCCCCCCATATTGCCCGTAATTTCCCGATTCAAACCCTGTGCCATGGCGATGGGAGCGATAAGAGAACCCAAAAAGAGTAAAATTGAAACAGCCTTTAGGGTAATAAAATTATGCTTACTATACCTAGAAATAAATAGAAAAATTTTGTGATTCATTTTAGTTCGCCTTTTTTTTCCCGTTTTCTATCCTAGACTAGAAAGTATAGTTAAATGTTCTCCATATTTACAATTCGATAAAATGACCTCTAATTCCACCACAAGACCTGAAAAATTAGATAAAATTGTTCAAAAATTTAAACGTAGGGAAAATCCCAAGCAAAAATACGAACAGTTGCTATGGTACGCCAAAAAGTTAGAACCATTATCCGAAACTAATAAAACTGCGGAAAATAAGGTTTCTGGTTGTGTATCCCAAGTTTATATTATTTCCAACACCGAAGATGGTCAAATTTTCTATCAAGGGGATTCCGATGCCCAATTGGTGAAAGGTTTAGTGGCTTTTTTGATTGAGTCTCTAAATGGTTTAACTCCCCAAGAAATTGTTACCATTGAGCCTGATTTTATTGAAGAAACAGGATTACAAGCTAGTTTAACCCCTTCCCGTGCTAATGGTTTTCTCAATATCTTTAAAAAGATGCAACAGTTAGCCCTTGTATCAATGAGTTAATATAGTGGGGCAATTGATGTTTAAATCTTTTGCCTTGCCCCTCATGTTTTAATTATCGTAGAATTGTTGGGCGTGGAAACGGGCATAACGTCCATTTTGCTCTAATAGTTGTTCATGATTACCTGATTCTATAATTTTACCTTGGTCTAACACCAAAATCCTATCTGCCCTTCGGACGGTGGCTAGACGATGGGCGATGACGAATACGGTGCGTTCTTCCATAATTCTTTCGAGGGCTTCTTGCACAAGGGCTTCTGACTCCGAATCGAGGGCTGAGGTGGCTTCGTCTAGGATAAGGATAGGAGGATCTAAAAACATTGCCCGTGCGATCGCAATTCGCTGTCTTTGTCCACCCGATAAGCTAACCCCCCTTTCCCCGACATAACTATAATAACCTTGGCTTAAATCCTTAACAAAATGATCTGCATTAGCAATAATAGCGGCTCTTTCTACTAATTGAATATCAAAATCTGTTTGACCAAATGCGATATTATCTGCAATAGTTCCTGAAAATAAATTAGTTTCTTGGGGAACAATGCCAATCTGTTTTCTAAGACTTTTAATGCTTAAATCTTTGACATTAATACCATCAATTAAAATATCTCCGTCCGTGACATCATAAAAACGGGGCAATAGATTTACCATGGTACTTTTACCAGCACCAGATGAACCCACGAGGGCGATGGTTTCTCCTTTTTTGACAGATAAATTAATATTATTTAAAACATATTTATCATCATTATAAGCAAAACTTACATTGCGATATTCCACCAAACCCGTTGCTTTTTCCATAACAATAGGTTCTTTTTTTTCTACTACTAAAGGCTCTAAGGTGAGTAACTCAAAAATACGTTCAACAGAAGCCTCTCCCTGTTTAAACTCATTATAATTATTCGTAGTAATAGAAATAGGATCAATTAATAACGCTACCGCCGCAATGTAGCTAACAAAATCCGTCCCCGTCATATTACCCTGAGAAATTTGCCACCCCCCCAAAAAGAATAACAAAATGACGCTCATGGCTTCCAAAAAACCGACCACAACAAATTGCAAAGCCTTAATTTTTTCCGTTGCAAACTTACTTCTTCTATTATTTTCTGCCTCAATGCCAAAACGATTTATTTCATATTCTTCCGCCGCAAAAGCCTGTACTAATCTGATACCGCCAAATACCTCAGTAATCAATGCTGATAGGTTAGAGATACGATTTTGACTTTTTCTTGTTAAATCTAATAGTTTTGAACCAAAAGCACCTATTAGTAAAGCCATCAAAGGAGCAACAATTAAAGTAGAAATAGTTAACTGCCAATTGACATAAATCATATATCCTAAAACAGCAATTAATTGTAAAATACTAGGTAAAAACTGCTGAAATATTTTATTAATAACTTCTCCTATTTTATCCACATCTTCCGTTAGACGATAGGATAAATCCCCTGTTTTTGCCGATTCAAAATAGGTAAGGCTTAATTTTTGTAGATGTCCATAAACCAATTTACGCAAATCGAGGGCGATGTAGAGGGCAGCTTTTGCCATGAGGGTATCTTGTCCATACTGCACAACACCCCGAATCAAAAATATTATGGCTGATACTCCTGCTAAGGAAACAATGGAGTTAATATCACCTTCCCCTATGAAACCTGCCATTTGTCCAGCTAACCAAGCCAAGATAGGCCAAAAAATGGTAAACCCAATGGTGCAAAGAAAGGCTCCCACAATGGTTTTTAGCTGAGGGCGAATATAGGGAATTAATTGCCAATAGATCGATTTTGCTTGTTTTGCCAAGGTTAGTAGATTGAAATAGACTTTATGAAGTTTACCTGAAAACGAGCCTTTTTGATGGATTGGAAAATGAGAAAAATTGTTTGAAACCTCTTGACTACCTGTTTTTTTTCTTAATTTTGTCTTTGGATACCAAAGGTAAGTTAGAATAAAGGTTAATATTTGTAACAAACCTTAAAAACCCTTATCAAAAAGTAATCTTTCGTTAGAAACTATGCATAGTCGTATTCTTACTAAAATCTTTTTATCCTTAGCCATTTGCTTAGTGACATTGACAACATGGTTATTTACTCCTCAACCCGCCCAAGCGGTAAATAATCCCCAATTATTACCCAGTGAAGTTACTCCCGTGCTGGATTTGGCGAACTATTTGCCCGATTTACAAGAACAATATTTAATTGAAGAGTTTGAACAGTTTGAGAAGGAGACGGGATGGAAGTTAAGAATATTGACTCAGTATGATCAATCTCCGGGTAGGGCAGTAATTAAGTTTTGGAATTTGGATGAGCAAAGTATTTTGTTGGTGGCTGATGGCAGGGGTGGAAATTTACTTGCTTTTAGTGTAGGAGATGATGTTTATCCTTTGTTACCTCGTACTTTTTGGATTGAGCTACAAACCCGTTTTGGTAATATGTATTATGTCCGTGAGAATGGGGAAAATAATGCTATTGTTACGGCGATGGATACGGTGGAAACTTGTTTGAAGGATGGGGGTTGTTTGGTTGTACCGGGTTTGCCCCAAGAGCAGTGGATTTTAACTTTAATTACTTCTGTGGTGGGAGGGGTTATTTTTGGTTTGGCTGGTTTACCTCGTAAGGAGGGGCAGGTTTTTGCTTGGCAGTGGGTGTTGATTATTTCTCCTCTTTGGGGAATTTTATTCTTTGCTTTTGGTATGGGGCCTGTGGTAACTCGTACAACGGAATGGTTGCCTTTATTTCGTAATGTAATTGGTTTTGTTTTGGGTGCCTTGGTGGCATATTTTTCTCCTCTACTCAATCAGCAGTCGCCTTCTGAGACTTAATTTTTAAAAATAAAGTTTAATGAACATTCGTTGCGACAGTCCCCAATCTCAGCGTAGCGGATTAGGGAAGGATAGCAACACCCAATTTTATTTCCCCCCTTCCTGATTTTTTATATACTGTTTGAGCTTTTCGATAGTTGCACCACCAGTGCTTGAGACGTAATAAGAGCCAGACCAAAAAGACACTTTTCCCCAATAATATTTTTTTACTTCTTGAGGAAATTCCTTTTTTAACATTCTAGCCGTTGAGCTTTTTAGACAACCGACAACTGTGGAGATAGCATTTTTGGGGTGCAGATCTAACAGGATATGTACATGATCTGGCTCACCATTAAATTCTAAAATATAGCAATCTAACTTTTTTGCTACTTGTTCTAGCATTTCTCCTAGTCTTACAATCATTTCTTTTGTTAACACTTTTCTCCGATAATGAGTTACAAAAACAAAGTGCAAGTGAACACTAAAAACACTGTGAGAACTTTTTCTAGGCTTCAATAGACAATCCCCCAACTGCATGATAGAATAACTAATATCTTAGCAAAACTTTTGATTAGATATGGCTACCAAAAGAGTTACGTTTAGG
>NZ_JBSZCP010000007.1:0-32007 GCF_054166785.1 Cyanobacterium sp. | reverse complement strand
TTCTCACGTGTTACTCACCCGTCCGCCACTATCATCCGAAGATGACCGTTCGACTTGCATGTGTTAGGCATACCGCCAGCGTTCATCCTGAGCCAGGATCAAACTCTCCATTGTAAGTTCCTTTCTACCTTAGTATCCAGTTCCTTATGATTGAAGTAGTTTTACTTGCTCTTCTTTGCAATGTTTAAACCGAAGTTTAAACTTTTTGTTTTAAATAAAGTTCTTTGACAAGGATTGATGTATGTAATACTTGAAAATGGCTTTCAAACTATTGAATTGTCGAGGTTCGTGGTGACTGTCGAAGGCGTGTAGCCCTCAATCGCACATATACTAATATAACTAACCTTTTTCAAAATGGCAACTTTTTTTTCAATCTTTTTTTCTTTTTTTACTACTTTCTTTACTCTGTATAGTTTTTACTCTCTCAACTTTTTCCCTAACCGTAGTCTTTGTTACTGTTTTTTTTCTTCTGATAGAGTTTTATCCTAAAACCTGTAATAAAATTTGACCCATTTCTTGACAGCCCACGGCTTTTGCTCCTTCGGACATAATATCCCCAGTGCGATAGCCTAAATCTAATACCTTTAATACGGCTTCTTCAATTTTGGTAGCTGCATCAGGCTCGTTTAAACCATAACGTAACATCATGGCGGCACTTAATACTTGTGCGAGGGGATTTGCTTTATCTTGCCCTGCAATGTCGGGGGCTGAACCGTGGACAGGTTCAAATAATCCAGGCCGATCGCTACCTAGGCTAGCAGATGGTAACATACCGATACTACCCGTTAACATGGCTGCTGCATCGGAAAGGATATCACCGAATAAGTTCCCCGTAACGATGGTATCAAACTGTTTAGGGTTGCGGACTAACTGCATGGCAGCATTATCTACATACATATGGGTTAATTCCACGTCAGGATAATCTGCGGACATTTTTATGAGACGATCGCGCCATAATTGAGATACATCTAATACATTAGCTTTATCCACAGAGCAAAGCCTTTTTGTACGTTTTTGGGCAGTTTCAAAGGCAACTTTAGCAATGCGATCAATTTCTGACACAGTATAGGCCATGGTGTTTACCCCCCTTTCTTCTCCAGTTTCTGAGGTAAAGATGCCTTTAGGTTGTCCGAAGTAAATTCCCCCTGTCAACTCTCTGACCACCATAATATCTACCCCTTCCACAACTTCTTTTTTAAGGCTAGAAGCGTCAATTAACTGAGGAAGAATAGTGGCAGGACGTAAATTGGCAAATAATCCTAAAGCCGAGCGAATACCTAATAAACCAGTTTCGGGGCGTAATTCACGGGGAAGATTATCCCACTTATAGCCCCCAATGGCAGCTAGTAACACAGAGTCGCTTTTACGGCAGGTTTCTATGGTTTCAGGGGGTAAGGGTACTCCCGTGGCATCGATAGCAGCTCCACCAATTAAAGCGGTTTCAAAATTAAACTGAATATCACACTGTTTTCCGACGGCTTCTAATACTTTTACGGTAACGTCCATAATTTCAGGACCAATGCCATCACCGGGTAAGAGGGTTATTGAATATTGATTAGTCATTATATATAGTTATTTTTTCTAAGAGTTAGCTATTGGATCTAAAATCCATTTAATTGTCCATTGTCCATTGTTCATTGTCAATTATCCTCGGGATTTTCTAGTTTATTAGGAATTCCTTGACACCCTCCCGGAATGGTAGAGCGGGTATATTCTCCTCCCCAACAACAACAGTAGTAACGGTTTTCCTCGCTAAGGTTTTTTACTCCTGTTAGATCGGTTTTTTCTATGACAGCCCCTGTATGTTCGCCCGTTTCATAGTTGGGTTCATGGGTGCGATCGCGCGGTGTAGCGGTTTGATAATGACCGTAAAATAAAATGGCCTTTTTTAAATCTGCTCCTTCTAAAGTCGCTTCTACCAATACTGTGCGAGATAAATTAGCTTTACTCAAATCACAACGGGATAAATCAGACTTGACCATATTGGCATCGCTTAAATCTGTCCAGCGTAAATCCTGCCCCTTCAAATTATTACCAGCTAATACAACCCCTAAGTTAATTACTTTCATGCCATTTTGACGGTCTTCGGCATACCCTCCAGACCCATCTAAAATCACTCTCCCTAGGTGACTATCACGGCGTAAAGGGGTAATTAAACGAGATCTTGACAAAAAACGCAAAATCTTTGCCTTCCCCGAAGGATCAACGCTAGTAAGGATAGCAGCGGTGCGTCCCTCGGCGATCGCCCTTTCTTGGGGCCAATCCTCTAAAAGTCCATCCGGGCCCAAAACTAAATCAGAAATACCTTGAAAATAAGTATCAATGGTTTGTTGTTGAGTGATGCGATTTTGTTGAATGGTTAAATCCTTAGAGATGACATATTGTTGCCATGCCACATATACTGCCAAAACAGCGATGGATATTTGCCCCAAAGCCCCTACCCACTCAGCCCATGATCCAAATTCATCATACTTAAACTGGGTTAACCATATATTAATACGACGATACACTCCCACATATTTAGCCAAGATTAATACAGAAATGATTAAACCCACAGAGCCAATTAATGCACGTCTTTCTTCTGGGGTAAGGAAAAAACCAATCCATTCCCGAATAAAAGGGGTAGTTTGTCTTAGGGCTAAGATAAAGGCAACCATGGCACAAATAGCACCTAACCAAGGAATATGACTGTAAATGCCCACAAATGAAAGCACCAAAAAAATGATGATATTGGCAGAAAAAGAGCTTTTTGGTTTTTTAATATGAGTTAAGCGCTTCGGTGGTATGGGAGGAGGTACAGACACTGAGTTATCTTTCCTGTTGATAGACGCTAATGGGGCATTATTATCTAATTCGGATAGGCTATTGTTGTCAGAAACTTTGGTCATGAAAAATCACATTGATAAGTAAAAATAACTATACCTATTATTGTATTTGACACTTTACCTTTAATGCCCGAGAGAAGACTTGAGAAAGAAGTGTTGTGGTTATTTTACGATCGCACCGAAATCAGCTAAAATGCGACTGTGGTTACGTAATAATCCCAGAAGGTTAAGACGATTTTGTTTAACCCTTTCATCCTCCGCCATCACCAAAACGCTATCATTCCCATCAAAAAAGTTACCGAGAATAGGGGCAATTTCCCCTAACGCATTCATTAATAAATGATAGTCACTATGGGCTTTTGCCTTTTGGGAAATGGGTAATAATTTTTCGAGGGCTTTATATAGTTCTTGTTCTGAATTAGATTCAAATAATACTGAATTAACTACATTTTCAGGCACTAATTCTGTGGTATTTAAGTTTCCCTTTTGAGCTAATTTTGTAGAGCGATTTACAGTTTCATAAATATTTGCTAAAGTACCATTATTTCTAATTTCTTGTAAAAATAAAGCACGATTGCGTACATCTAAGACACTATTTAACGCTCTTTCCTTATATTCTTCGTCTCCTTCTCCTAAGACAGCATTAACTAAATCATAGTCAATATTTAACTCATCTTGTAATAAAGTTTGAATCCGTTGTAAAAAGAAATCAGTAACAATTTGCAGAGGTGATTCCTTCTGGTGTCCTGCCAAAAAATCGTTACAAGCCTGTTCAATTAACTGAGTCAAATTGATACCCAGATTACCATGCCATGCAATATTAATAATACCATTGGCCGCCCTGCGCAGGGCAAAAGGATCACTAGAACCCGATGGTATCATCCCTAATCCAATTATACTTACAATGGTATCAAGGCGATCGCCTATCCCCACCACCTGACCATTAAGGGTATGGGGCATAATATCATCAGCATTACGGGGTAAATAATGTTCAAAAATCCCCCTTGCTACCGTTGCCGATTCACCACTAACGAGGGCATATTTTTCCCCCATCACCCCCTGCAATTCGGGAAACTCATATACCATCTGAGTAACTAAATCCGCTTTACAGAGGGAAGCAGTGCTTTCAATTTCTGCTTTTTGAATTTCGTCGAGGTTTAATTGTTCCGCAATTTCTTGGCTAATGGCAAGAATACGGTTAACCTTGTCGTGCATAGTGCCTAATTCTTCTTGGAAAGTGACGTTTTCTAGTTGTGGCAAATAGGTTTCTAAATGCTCATCACAATCAGCTTGGTAGAAGAATTGAGCGTCAGCAAGTCTTGCCCGAATCACCTTGGCGTTACCTGTGGCGATGATGTCCGATTTTTGAGGATCTCCGTTGCCGATGGTGATAAAGTAGGGTAATAATGCCCCCTTATCATCTTTGATGGGGAAGTAGCGTTGATGTGTCACCATGACGGTGGTAATTACTTCGGGGGGTAGTTCTAAAAATTCTGGCTCAAAACTACCTAATACGGCGGTAGGATATTCCACAAGGTTGGTTACTTCGGCGAGTAAGTCGGGATAAATTTCTGCTTTACCCCCTAATTTTTGGGCAATTTCTTGGATTTGTTTTTTGATTGATTCGTGTCTTTGGTTGACATCCACCTGCACAAAGGCTTTTTCGAGGGATGCTTTATAATCTTTGGCATTGTCGATGGTCACTTTTTGGGAACATAAAACTCGATGTCCTGTGGAAGTGCGATCTGCTTTAATAGTTGTGTCACCATTGGGTAATTCGAGGGGTAATATCTGGTTATCCCAAAGGGCGACTAAATGACGAATGGGGCGAGGAAAACGTAAATCTCCATCTGCCCAACGCATAAACCTTCTACCTTCTAAGCCTGTTATCCACTGGGGAATAAGTTGTTGTAATATTTCTGTGGTGCTTTGACCGACAAACTTTTTATTAACAAAGATAAAATCTCCTTTGGGGGTAGTTTTTACCTCCACCTCATCCATGGTTACTCCCTGTTTACGGGTAAAGCCTTCAAGGGCTTTGGTGGGTTGTCCATCTTTGTAAGCAGTACCTACGGGGGGGCCTTTTATTTCTTCTTCTCTATCGGGTTGTTTAGCGGCGATGCCTTCTATTAATACCGCTAAACGTCTAGGAGTGGCGTAGATATTTATTTTTTCTGGCTGTAGATATTCTGATTCTAAATGATTTTTTATTTTTTCTTGCCACTGTGCGATCGCACTATCCACAAAACTAGCGGGTAATTCTTCGGTTCCAATTTCTAATAGAAAATCAGGCATCTTATAATAATTTACTCATAATATCATCAATCCTACAATTATATAGGGAATAGTGTTCACAATTAATAATGGATAATGGATTCATTGAACAAAAACAATTCTGATGGCAATTAGTTGGGGTTAATTAGAAACCACAGTCATTAATTCCTTGATACCATTAACAGGAATTACCGTCACATCTAATTTTGCTTCTAATTCTGCGATGGTGACATCATCCAAAAACTTCGCCTCATCATGTTTTAACATTACCGAAGGCAAAAGAATTTTTTTACTTAATTTTTTGTCTGGTAACTTAGCCAATAAATCTTGCCCCGTAATCAATCCTGTCACCGTAATTTCTTGCCCCCAATAGTCGCTGTTTAGGGCTACTAAATTAACATTCAAATTCTCTACCTGATTTAACCTAGCCACCAGAGATTGAAAAGCAGTTTCTACCGCATTACCCACAATCCAAGTATATTCCTGTGGGTGTGATATTTTTGTAGGTAAATTTTCATTGGCAGTGACTTCAAACTCTTTTAAAAATTGTCGAATCGAACCCACACCATTCCCAATCTGAGGATAATCTTCATAGTGGGATTCTGGGGGTAAATCTTCTTGGGCAATTAAAAACCACTCATCTGCTAACCATGCAAAAGTTGAGCCACATTTTTCCCTAAATTTATCTTGTAATGCTTGAACTTGTTTGATAACTTCTTTGGCTTTTTCTCGGCTGACGGGAATTAACTCATCTTCTTGGGGACGAAATTTGGTTAAACCCACTGGCACAACGGCAGCACTAATTACCGCAGGTACTTCCCCTTGGTGAAAAGAAAATAAATCGTTGAGGGTGTTTT
Organism: Cyanobacterium sp.; assembly: GCF_054166785.1. Lineage (NCBI taxonomy): Bacteria > Bacillati > Cyanobacteriota > Cyanophyceae > Chroococcales > Geminocystaceae > Cyanobacterium > Cyanobacterium sp. Next base: position 26,051 of record NZ_JBSZCP010000007.1, on the reverse strand, counting down.
CTAGGTGTTTACCGTCGTTAATGTTGGGGCATACCACTACTTGGGCATGGACTTGTAATCTTTTTTCTTGAAACCATGCTAAATTTTGTTTTATTTCCCCTGCTCGTTTATTTTTTAATAATCTAATTCTAATATCTGGCTCGGTGGCATGGACGGAAACATAGAGAGGAGAGAGGCGCATTTGTTCGATGCGATTCCATTCTTTGGTGGTTAAATTAGTAAGGGTGAGATAACTACCATAGAGGAAACTGAGGCGATAATCGTCATCTTTTAGATAAAGGCTTTCTCTTTTGCCGTCGGGTTGTTGGTCAATGAAGCAAAAAGGACATTTGTTGTTACACTGAATTAGCCCATCAAAGAGGGCATCTTCAAATTCTAAGCCCAAGTTTTCGTCGTAGTCTTTTTCAATTTCTACTAGGTGATTTTTGCCGTATTTGTCGATAACTTCTAACTCTAAATATTCGTCACTACACAGAAACTGGTAATCGATTAAGTCTCTGGGTTGCATTCCGTTAATGCTAACGATGGAGTCTCCTATTTCAAAGCCTATTTCTTCGGCTATGGACTGGGGTAATATTTTACTAATACGGGCAGGTTTCATATTAATTGATAATGGATAGTTGATAGTTGATAATGGAAGATTTATCAAAAAACCGAGGGAAACTTAATTAACTCCTAATTTTCCATTGTACATTGTTTCATTGTGGTGGTGGTCTGTGCTCATCTTAATCCCCATGAAAAAAGGGGTTTTATCTATTGTTAATAGTTTCTTGCTGTGATATGATTTGTCTCTTTGAGCATTACGGGGAAGTTGTTATATGGATGTTAATGGGAAGCCTTTTCGTACTATATGGTTAAAGGCAAATGAGCCTAGGGTAATACAGGTAATTGATCAAAGACATTTACCCCATCGGTTTGTCATTGAGGATTTAAGGACGGTGGATGATGTGGCGATCGCCCTTAAGGAAATGCACGTGAGGGGGGCTGGGGTAATCGGTGCTTCTGCAGGGTATGGAATGTATCTAGCATCCCTTGAAGCTAAGGCTCAGGGCAAATTTGAGGTGCAAGATTTTTTAGGAGCCATGGGGGCAAAACTACGGCAAACAAGACCAACGGCGGTTAATCTGGAATGGGCGGTAAATAGACAGCTAGAAGCGATTAAGCCTTTAGGCAATGATATAGATGCAATTATTGAAAAAACTTTAGAGGTGGCAGGGGCGATCGCCGATGAAGATGTACAATTATGTAAAAGCATCGGAGAACATGGCTTCGAGTTAATCAAAGCTATTAGTGAGAAAAAAGAAGGAGACACCGTAAATATCCTTACCCACTGTAATGCAGGATGGCTCGGTTGTGTGGATAATGGCACCGCTACTTCCCCCATCTATGAAGCCCATCGCAACGGGTTAAAAGTTCATGTGTGGGTAGATGAAACCCGTCCCCGAAACCAAGGGGCAAGGCTGACAGCGTGGGAATTAGGACAACAGGGGGTACCCCATACCGTCATTCCTGATAATGTGGGGGGTCATCTCATGCAACATGGTATGGTGGATATAGTCATTGTAGGGAGCGATCGCACCAGCTATACTGGAGATGTAGCGAATAAAATCGGCACTTATCTTAAAGCCCTAGCCGCAAAGGATAACAACATTCCCTTTTACGTAGCCCTCACCTACTCTGCCTTTGATTGGACTATCAGCGATGGGGTAAAACAAATTCCCATTGAGCAACGAGACCCCACGGAAGTAAAATATATCAAGGGTTTGAAAGATGGAGAAATTATCGAAGTATTATTAACCCCCGAAAACAGCCCTGCGGTTAACTACGGTTTTGATGTCACCCCTGCTCGTCTAATTACAGGCTTGATTACCGATAGGGGAGTTTGTCCTGCCACCGCCGAAGGTATTAAAAATCTATATCCAGATTTAAGTGATTTTATCTCATGAATATTACCCCAACCCTGCCTCAAAAGTTAGCAACTCCCCTAAAAATTGGCTCTGTCACCGTTAATAGCCGTGTTTTGCAGTCTCCCTTGTCTGGGGTAACGGACTTAGTATTTCGCCGTTTAGTAAGGCGTTATGCTCCCCAATCCATGACCTATACAGAAATGGTTAATGCTACGGAATTAAGCCATATGAAGCAGTTACCCCGCTTAATGGAAATTGACCCCCACGAGCAACCTATTAGCATTCAACTATTTGATTGTCGTCCCGATTTTATGGCTCAAGCAGCGATTAAAGCGGTGCAGGAGGGGGCGCAAACGGTGGATATAAATATGGGTTGCCCTGTGAATAAGATTACTAAACGGGGGGGAGGTTCGAGATTATTAAGGGAGCCAGAAGTGGCGATCGCACTGGTACGGGAAGTAAAAGGGGCGGTGGATGTACCTGTAACGGTAAAAACTCGCTTGGGCTGGAATGATCAAGAAATAAACATCATCGAATTTGCCCAAAGAATGGAGGAAGCAGGGGCAGATATGATTACTATTCATGGGCGCACCCGAGAGCAGGGTTACACGGGGAAAGCACGGTGGGAATTTATCGCCGAGGTGAAGAAAAAATTAACCATTCCTGTCATTGCCAATGGAGATATATTTTCCCTAGAGGATGCTTTGCGTTGTCTGGAAGTTACCCAAGCCGATGGGGTGATGTGTTCCCGTGGTACTTTAGGTTATCCTTTTTTGGTGGGGGAAATTGATTATTTTTTGAAAACAGGAAATATACCTATTTATCCTACCATTAAGCAGAAATTGGAATGTGCCAAGGAACATTTACAGGGATTATGGGAGTATAAGGGCTACAAGGGCATTTTGCAATCCCGTAAACATTTGGCTTGGTATTGTAAGGGTTTTGAAGGGGCTTCGGAATTGAGAGATAAATGTTCCCGCATTGAGTCTGTCACCGAAGGTTACGATTTATTAAACGGTGCGATCGCCCTAATACCTTGATAGACTATCATCCACATATACCGCATAGGCATCGATACCCCCTGATACGTTTTTAACGTTCTCAAACCCTTGACCTATGAGCCATTGACACATTTGAGCCGATCTAATACCGTGGTGACACATAACGATAGTTTCCTTTTGGGGGTCTAATTCCGTCATGATTTTACCAGACCATTGCTGATACTCACTCAGCGGTAAAATTATAAAATGGGGCAAAGAGGCGATCGCAACTTCTTGTAACTCTCGCACATCAAGCAACTGCACCCCATCAGGATCATCAGCCAAAATTAAAGCCAAATCCTGCACTGTTAAACTGGACACCTGAGCCATTATTGATATTACCTAGATTATGGTGCAAAACTCAAAACAACAAAAAACCCCTCAATTATCATCAACCAAGGGGAATTATAAACTAGGATTCAAAACCCATTACCTTCGCTACTTCCTGCAAGTCAGCCTTGATACCACTCCGTATCCCAGCCTCACTATTACTCATAGCACTATCTGGATCTTTTAAACCATTACCCGTCAACACACAAACCACCGTACCGTTATCAGGCACTTGATCCTTTAACTTCAATACTCCAGCCACAGAAGCAGCACTCGCAGGTTCACAGAAAATTCCTTCTTCCCTGCCCAAAATTTTGTACGCCTCAAGGATTTCACTATCAGTAACCGCATTAAACTCCCCATTAGAAGCCTCCCGCACCGACAAAGCCTTATCCCAATTAGCAGGATTTCCAATACGAATGGCCGTAGCAATGGTATCAGGTTTCATAATTTGATGTCCGTGGATTAAAGGCGCAGAGCCAGCCGCCTGAAAACCCATCATGCGAGGAAGACTGTTACATCTGCCCTCCCCTTGATACTGACAAAATCCCATCCAATAAGCGGTAATATTACCAGCATTACCCACAGGAATACACACCCAATCGGGAGCATAACCAAGGGTGTCCACCACTTCAAAAGCGGCGGTTTTTTGTCCTTCTAAACGATAAGGATTGAGGGAGTTAACCAAAGTAACAGGGTAATTATCCGCAATTTCCCTCACAATGGTTAAAGCATCATCAAAATTACCATCAATGGCAAGAACTTCAGCCCCATAAATAAGAGCCTGAGCTAATTTCCCAAGGGCAACATAACCATCTGGTACAATTACAAAAGCCCTTAAACCAGCCCTAGTGGCGTAAGCGGCTGCGGCTGCCGAGGTGTTTCCCGTACTAGCACAAATTACGGCCTTTGCCCCGGCTTCTTTGGCTTTGGTAATAGCCATAGTCATTCCCCTATCTTTAAACGAGCCTGTAGGGTTCAAACCATCATACTTGACAAATACTTTAACGTTGCGCCCAATTAAATTAGAAATGTAGGGAACAGGAATTAAGGGAGTGTTTCCTTCTCTAAGGGTGACAACTGGGGTGGTTTCCGTCACGGGCAAATAGGCTCGATACTCTTCAATCAAACCTCTCCATCCGCTTCTAGGTAAACTATTAAGTGTGTTTGGGGAAATTTTCGTCGCTACCACAGGTGTTAATTTTGAATAGATGACTGTCGCAATTATAACATATAGTGTTACTCACTGGTAGGGCTGGTTTCTACTCACCTTTTTTTTGGGAATGGAGGATGGCGATGGTGGCAGAAGATAACTGGCTGAGTTTAAAATTTATCTACCAAAAATTTTTCTTAACGTTATCTTAAACAATAAGTTTGTTTTTTACATAATAATTTTTCAATGAAAATAAAATATATTATTAAGCCTAAAAATATTACTCAACATTTTACTGTCTTTCAACTTACAATATTCTGTGGTGTTGTTACTTTTTTTATAGTTCTTTCTAGCCTAGTAGTCAATAATAGATTGAGTTCTACAGACCTCTATTTTCAGAATTTTCTACAAGATATTTTTCCTAGTTGGTTTGAGTATATAGCTAGATTTTTCTATTTTATAGGAGAAGCAGAAGTTGCTGTTTTTGTAGTTTTATTTAGTTTAATTTTTTTAGCTTCTAAAAATCTATGGATTGAAGCTCAAGTAATGGCTATATCTTGTTTATCGGTTCTATTATTGATAGATAAGGTGTTAAAACCATTGTTTGCTATTCCTCGCCCTGTGGAGCACATGGTGGATAATGTCCATGGTTATAGTTATCCTAGTGGTCATGGTTCAGGGAATTTACTGTTATATCTCCTCATTGCTTATTTTATTTCTGAACATTTTCCTCGCTTGAAAGGGGTTTTGTTTGTCACGGCTAGTATTCTGATGATTTTAATGGGTATTGGTAGTGTCTATTTGAGAGTCCATTGGATGACAGATTTCTTGGCTGCCTATTGTGTTGGTTATATTTTATTTAGTATTTCTGTGCTGTTGCATAAAAGTTCTAAGTGATTTTTCCTTTGAGTAAGGGACATTTTGGGTAAGATGAAGAAATGTAACAATCTTTGAGTAATCAATGGAAGCACAAAAAAATCCTAGTCCTAATTTTTTCAACCCCATAATGTATATTGCCCCTTTTTTCCTTTGGGGTACGGCAATGGTTGCCATGAAGGGTACTATTTTAGAAACTACTCCTATATTTTTGGGAGCTTTGAGAATTTTTCCTGCGGGTATTTTGGTTCTACTATTTGTGGGTAGGGGAAAAAGTGTAAAACCTCCATCATTAAAAGCATGGGGATGGATTTTTTTGTTTGCCTTGGTAGATGGGGCTATGTTTCAAGGATTTTTGGCGGAGGGATTATTGCGCACGGGGGCTGGATTGGGTTCGGTTATGATTGATTCTCAGCCTTTGGCAGTGGCTATTTTATGTCGTTGGTTGTTCAAGGATATGATTGGTTTTTGGGGTTGGTTAGGCTTGGGAGTGGGTATTGTGGGCATTAGTTTAATTGGCTTGCCCGATGATTGGATTGTCAATTTGTTTCAGGGTAATTGGGGGGAGTTTTATTTTAGTTGGGAAGGGCTTTTCAATAATGGGGAGTGGTTGATGTTATTGGCTTCTTTGTCGATGGCATTGGGTACTGTGATGATTCCTTATATTTCTCGTCATGTGGATACGGTATTGGCGACGGGGTGGCATATGATTATGGGTGGTTTGATGTTATTTTTGCTTAGTGGGCTGACGGAAACTAATCAGTGGGTAAATATCAGTGTGTCTGGTTGGTTATCCATTGCTTATGCTGCTACGTTTGGCAGTGCGATCGCCTATGGTGTATTCTTTTATTTAGCATCGAAGGGTAATATCACCAGCTTAAGTGCGCTAACTTTTTTAACCCCTGTATTTGCCCTTACCTTTGGTAGTTTGATATTAGGGGAAAAACTTTCTTCTTTACAATGGGGAGGAGTTAGCCTAACTTTGGTTAGTATTTATTTAATTAGTCAGCGTAAAACCATTAATAGTAAGTGGCAAAATTTAAAACTCAATTTTCCGTGGTTCAAAATTAGAGAAAAGATAAATTAACTCTACTTTAATTTTCATCATAAAAATCTCGGTGCTGAGTTATAAAAAAAAAGCCCCCCATTATTGAGGGATTTAAGTAATTATTCGACAAAATCGGTGTCAGAAAGGTTTTCTTCTAGGGTTTTTCTTTTCTCCATCTGACAGAGGAAATAACCCGTCATCATGGCAGAAGCCAATAAATTTGCCATATGTTGCTTATCGGTGACGATTTGCACGTTAAATCCTTCCGTGGGTAACATTCCCAATAACCCTTGTACGTTGTGGGTGATAATTTCTTTTATTTCAGGGGTTGCCGATTGAGCAATTCTTTCAAGAGTTTCTGGTTTTTGTTTTTGTAGATAATCTATTAAGGTGTTGTCTAAAGTTGTGTCTGATTCTCCGCCAAAAAAATTTGCGTTAAATGCCATTTATTTTTGTCCTCTATAGTAATTCTTCTTTTGCTCAGTTCCTCTTTTGTTTATAATATAAACGTTTTTTAGGTGGGCAGTTGGTCAATTTCAAAATATTGGTGAAATTTATCGGTAATTTCTAGCCAATACGAGCGTCCTTCGTCTTGACGACGCTTACGAATAAAACCTAATTCTAACAGTTCTTGGACGTGTTGATAAGCCCCGCTACCGCGCACGGTGATTAAGTCACTTTGTAGGATGGGATTCGTAAGGGCGATCGCAGCTAGAGTCCTTAAGGTGGCGGTGTTAAGGTCGGCAGGGACTAGATTTTCGAGCAGATTTTGGCAACAGTTCCGTAGTTGTAGGGCATATCCTGCGGGAGTTTCTACCACTTCCAGGGCGCTATCGGGGCGGTGGGCATAGTCAGACATTAATTTGATAAGGGCGGATTCTATTTCTTCTTCCCTTGCTTGGGTTAACTCCTCCATTTCTTCACAGGTGGTGGGTTTCCCTTTAAGATAGAGTATCGCTTCTATTTGAGTTACTAAATTAGAATTGTTATTATATTCTGTTCCCATGCACAAAAAGATTTTTAAAGTTTAGTACCCTATCATATCAAGCCCATGAGAGAAATTTTACAAATTGGTAGTCCTGTTTTACGAGAAGTTGCCTCCCCCGTGGAAAATATTAATTCCCCTGAAATACAAGAATTAGTGGATTTGATGTTGGCAATGGTCTTTGAGAGAAATGGAGTGGGGGTGGCTGCCCCGCAACTGGGCTACCCTTGTCGGGTGATAGTGGTGGCTTCCCATCCCAATGCCCGTTATCCCTATGCACCGTTGATGTCTCCTGTGGTAATGATTAATCCTGAAATTATTTTCCACTCTGGGGATTTAATAGAAGGGGAGGAGGGTTGCTTGAGTGTAAAGGGTAAAAGGGGTAATGTATTAAGGTATGGTGCGATCGCCCTTACGTACTACCATCGAGATGGAGAAAAACAAAAAAGAGAATTTGATGGTTTTATTGCTAGAATCATACAACATGAAATCGATCACCTCAACGGAATCCTATTTGTAGATCACGTCCAAGAAGCCCTTAAAACCGTCACCGTATAACTCCAGATGTACCGAAAAATCATCATCCTGTTTACCATTCTTCTCATCAGCGGTTGCCAAAATCAAAATCAATCCCTTAACGAAGATAACCAAAATAATAATCAAGAAGTAGAATCGGGCATAGTGCTTAATGATGCCACCATCGAACAATCCAACAATGATGGCGAAAACTTTTGGCGCTTAAAAGTAAGCAAAGTAACCTATTCCCAAGATAATAAAACCGCCACCATCGAGAATATTACCGCTAACCTATTACAAAATGGGGAAATAGTTCTCAAAATCAGCGCCCAACGGGGGGAAGTCATCAACGACGGCGAAGAAATTAACTTATTTGGAGAAATCATCGGCTTTGATACCCGTAACGATATGGAAATACGAGGGGAAAAACTGTTGTGGAAACCAGAGCAAAACTACTTTACCCTCCAAGAAGACATTGAAGTAATCCACGAACAAATTAGATTAGTTACCAAGGAAGCAGAATATAACACCGCCACTCAAGTATTACAACTGAGTCAAGAAATCATTGCTAATACCTTTGAGCCTCAATTAAAAATTATTGCCGATGCCATTATTTGGCAAATTGAAGAAGGAATAATCAGTACAGATTTACCATTTAATGTTACCCGTTACGAAGATGAGCAAGTAACCGACACCCTTAAGGCCACCATTGCAGAAATGGATCTTAATAATAATATTTTGATAGTGGAAAATAACATCGAATATCAATCCCTCAATCCTCCTCTACAGGGGGTAAGTAGCAGAATGCGATGGGATTATAACCGTAGAATCATTGAAACCGATAGGATGATTCGTTTGGTGGAAGTGGATGAGCAAATTACCATGACGGCTAATCAAGGTAAGGTGGATTTAGAAGAAAATAAAGTTTATCTAAGTAATCAAATTTTTGCAGAATCCGTCACCGATGAAGCGAAATTATATGCAGACTCCGTTGTTTGGAATTTAAATGATCAAAATATCGATGCTCAGGGTAATGTGGTTTATCAACAAATTAATCCTGTGGTCAATTTTCGGGGAGATAGGGCGCGAGGTAGATTAAATGATAATCAGGTGGTGGTAACTGGAAATACCCAGAATAGGGTTGTTACAACGATTTACCCTTAACCATTAATTTTTTTTTGACAAAGTATGAAACTTTTTTATATTAACTTTCGTCTTAGGTTTTAATGTCATAGGCAAAATATCTTCTATAAATTGCAAGAAAAAAGAGTACAAAAAATTCATCTCTTATGCTAAAAGTCTAGGCAGTGTTGTTAATTAAAAATTAAATATGTCTCACTTCAACCTCAATAACCAAAGAAAGACGGCGATCATTATTGCCTCCATTACAGGATTGGCTGTAGCAGGAAACAATGGTTTAGTTAATCAGTTAGCAGGTTTTCTTGACAGTGCTATGGTTTCATCTGTACAAGCTCAGACACGCACTATCAGCCCTCAAATTCGCTCCCAAGCAGTACCTTTGGATCTATTTTTAAGACAATCCGGGGCTAATAGTATCGCTATTCAAGGACAAAGGGCGATCGCACTTTTTGATGGTGGCAGACAAACGCCCCTCCAAGATGGAGCATATCGCCATGACAACCTAATATTTACAGTAGAAGGTGGTGTAGTTACCAGTTGTGCAGGTTGTGAACCCGATGATGCCCCTGATGATGAACCTATGTGGCTTCAATATTGCCCGGGGGGAAGATGTCCTGATGAGCCTGAAGGGGAAATAGTGCCTCAAAGAGATGTGCGGGGTACTTTTGAGCGGACTACTCCCACTAATATTACTCCTAACCGTACTCAACCCAGTATCACCCCCAATACGACTCCCACTCGTATCACTCCCAATACAACTCCTAACCGCACCCAGCCTAATAATCCTTCTAACCGATTCCCTGGATCTCATTTTTAGGGATTAAAATCTTGATGGTGGGTAACTCCCACCACTTTATACCGATTCCGATAAAAGCACCTCTTCATTCCATTATATTTATGTATTTTGTCATCAAACTAAGCAAACTGTGCAACCTTCGCTGTCATTATTGCTATGAGTATGACGAGTTAGGAAATAAAGAAAGAATGTCCGTTACTCAATTAGAGTCTTTTTTTCGCCATGTAGCTGATTATTTTGCACATCAAGCACCTTCTACCATACCTGAGTTTGTTTTTCACGGGGGAGAGCCGTTATTATTACCCCATGATTATTTTCGGACTTTTTGCGATTTACAAAAAAAATATTTAGCTAGTAAAGGTATTAAGTATCGCAATAGCTTACAAACTAATTTGTTTCAAGTGGGCGATCGCACCTTAGACTTATTACAAGAATTAGATATAGCCCTAGGGGTATCCTTTGACGTATATGGAGAGCAAAGGGTAGATATAAAAGGAAAAGACTCAAGGGATAACGTCATGGACAACCTACAAAAATTAATTGACCGTAGAATGTCTTTTGGTGTTATCAATGTCTTACACGCCCAAAACATAGACTATGTAATCAATACCTATCACTTTTTTAACCAATTGGGTATCGATTATCGTATATTGCCCGTATCTAGTATGGTTGATCCTTCCCCCAGAATGCAACCCTTAATGGTGAGCCATCAGCAAACCGTCCAAGCCTATCAAGCCATAGCCTTAGAACAATTTAGCACCCCCAGCAAGATCAAAATTTATCCCCTACGGGATTATTTCTTGGCCGCCATACGCTACCTTAGTGATAAAAAAGTAGCCAAATTTGAACCAGCAAAAAAAGAGTGGGTAGCCATCGTAAATGTTAATGGTGATATTTATAACTATGGAGAGGCTTACTTATCTCAAGGATATATGGGCAATATTTTTAAACAAAGTTTATCAGAAATTTTAAATTCCCCCGAACATCAACAAACGGTAACGATGCGAGAAAAAAGGATGAAAACCTGTCGCCGTTGTGTTTTTGATCAAAAATGTCATCAAATCCCCATCGCAGAATCCCAAAAGAGCGATCGCACCTACAATCAAAAAGGAGAGCTAGAATGTACCATAGCTAAACCCATGATTCAATTCATGGTGCAACAAATCGAACAATCACCCCAAGCCCAACTACTACTAAAATCCTATGGCATTTCCCCAGAGTTAGCCACAGAATACCAATTCTAAGTTATGAATTATTAACTAATCGTTCGAGACTAGAAAAACAATCGATATGATATGGAAACAAAATAAATTGATCTTAACCTCTCAAATCCATCGCCCATGTTAAACACCCTTGACTTAAAGCTATCCCTCGACAAAAAAAGCTATCACGAGCAGATAGAAGCCTTAATGATTGAATTGCGATCGCTCCAGAACACCTGTTGGCAAGAAAAAATACCCATCATAGTGGTGCTAGAAGGCTGGGCAGCCGCAGGAAAAGGGAAAATAGTTCAAAAAATAACTAACTACATGGATCCTCGAGGATTTGACGTATATCCCACCCTAGCGCCCACCACCCAAGAACAGAAATATCCTTTTCTTTGGCGCTTTTGGCAAAATCTTCCCCCCCAAGGCAGTGTCGCCATCTTTTACCATAGTTGGTACATCCACGTATTAGAAGATCGACTTTTTGATAGACTTCCTGAGAATCAAACCCCCCTTGTCATGAGAGATATTAACGCCTTTGAGCGTCAATTGATTGACGATGGGGCAATCATGGCAAAATTTTGGTTACATCTAAGCAAAAAGGAACTAAAAAGCCGTCTCAAAGACTATCAAGAAGATGAACTAGACTCATGGAGAGTACGCCCCGAAGATTGGCAACAACAAAAACACTATAAAGAATACTCCGCCCTAGCCGAAGAAATGTTGATTTATACCAGCACAGGATTTGCGCCCTGGACATTGGTAGAAGCCGACTGCAAACGGTGGGCAAGGGTAAAAGTATTAACTCAGTTAGTCTCAACCATTCGAGCCGCCCTACAGCAACGTAAAATCATATCAGAAGCTCTTTCCTTACCTCCCCAAACTGAATTATTACCCACTGAGCCAGATTATTTAGATAGGGTAGATTTAACCCTACACTTACCCAAGGATGAATATAAAACAAGATTAAAATCTGCTCAGGTAGAATTAAGAAAATTACAAAGGGAAATTTTTGAAAAACAATTAGGGGTAGTGCTTCTATTTGAGGGGTGGGATGCCGCAGGAAAAGGAGGTGCCATTAAAAGAATTACCGATATTTTAGATCCTCGTAATTACAAAGTTCATGCCTTTGCTGCCCCCACGGAAGAAGAAAGAGTCCATCATTATCTCTGGCGTTTTTGGCGTAAACTCCCCCAGTTAGGTAATATTGGCATTTTTGATCGCACTTGGTACGGTAGAGTATTAGTAGAAAGGGTGGAAAATTTTGCCACGGAAGTAGAATGGCGTAGGGCATATCGAGAAATTAATGAATTTGAAGCCCAATTGGCAACGGATAATTATTTGATTATTAAGTTTTGGATACACATTAGCCAAGAAGAACAATTAAACCGTTTTGAAGCTCGAAAAAATGATCCTTTTAAAAATTATAAATTAACCGATGAAGATTGGCGTAACCGTGAACAATGGGATTTGTATGATGTGGCAGTGAATCAGGCGATCGCCCGTACTAGCACCCCCCTAGCCCCATGGAAAATTGTTCCGGGAGACGAAAAATATTACGCTAGGGTATATGTTTTAGAAACCATCGTCAATGCCATTAAGAAGAAAATACACCACGGATAAAAGTCGGGTGGGCATTGCCCGCCTTACAAAATTGTGACTATTCCCTAATCTTACGATTCCATTTTTTTTATCAATTCCTATGGAGTTTCCGCAGTTTTAAGCCAATCAAATAAAATATTGTGAAATAAATCGGGTTTTTCATCATGGAGACAATGCCCTAATCCATCTAATAATTTTAGGGTAATTAAAGGATTAACGGTGGCAAGTTGGGGTGCTATGGTGGGAGGGATGAAGCGATCGCCCTTGCCCCAAAGTAGTAACATAGGAATATTAACCTGCCGTAATAAATCCTGTGCTGATAAAGAAAAATCAGATTGATTAACCGACTTACTAAGGGCAATAAGAGTACGCGCCGCGCCCTTATCTTGGGGAGGAGTGGCAATAATATCCACCAACTCATCATCCACCGCAGTTTTATCCCCATAGGCAACCCCCAACCATTTACGAATTACCCCGGGGCGACGGGCAATCAAAAAAATCATCCTAATCAGTAGAGGAGAAGCCACAATACTTTCAAGGGTTTTCACCACAGGTACGGCAAATTTCGGTAACATTTTTTCCCTTGCCGACAAGTCAGGTAAACTCAACATCACCAATTTATGAACCATGGCGGGATGTTGGGCAGTGGCACAGAGGGCAATTAACGAACCAATGGAATTACCAATTATAATTACAGGTACATTGATAAAAGTTTGCCAAAAATCATATACCAGTTGTGACCACACACTCACATCATAATTAGTATAAGCCTTACGGGATGCTCCAAAACCGAGTAAATCGAGAGCATAAACCGTGTGATTTTCCTTTAAAACGGGAATATTGTGGCGCCAATGACCAATAGAAGCCCCAAAACCATGTAAGAGGATGATAGGAATATCATTATCCCTATTTTTTGGGTTAACCCTAGTATAGCTATAGCGAATTTTCCACCCCCGCCAATGCCAATCCCTCTGATTTCCTGTTTTTTCTTGCCAAGTGAGATTTTCCATGATGGGCGGTGAGCGATTAAAGAATATAGAGTTATGGATTAGAAAAAAATAAAAGTTTATTATCTATTCTCAATTATCCATTATCAATTAATTATGTGCTACTCAAAAGAAAAACCGATCGCCCTTAACTCTTGCTCTAATTGTAAGGCAAATGGGGGATTTTGTTGACGATGGAGCATTAGCGCCCGTTGTAAGGCTTGTTGACTTTCTTCGTATTGCGCCTGTCTGTATAACAATAATCCTAGATTTTGATAGGCATAGGCATCGGTAGGATTAAGTTTAATGGCGGTTTGATAGGCACTGATGGCTTTAAAGTTACGTCCCAAGGCCTTGTAACATAACCCTAGATTGTAATAAACGAGGGCAAAATCTGGCTTTATTTTCAAACATTCTTGGTACAACTCGATCGCCTTTAGATATTCCTTTGACTGGTAAGCTAAACTAGCATAGTTATGGTACGCTCCTAACTTTATTATAGGTAAAAGGGGCAGGGCGATCGCCCTTTCGTAGTGTTTTATGGCGGAGTCAAACTGATTATCCCCCACCGAAGCATTAGCCAGATGGTAATGTAACTCAAATGTCACCGCAGGACTACTACCATGTAACTTTAAACCCTTGGTTAATAACTTTAATCCCTTCTTCTTTTCCCCCAACTGTAGATAAAGCGCCCCCAACTTACTGCACACATAACTATCATTAGGATTTTCTTTTAGATAAGACTCCATGGCAACCCTTGCCCGTTTAGCCTTATCCTGTGCCTCAATAATAGCGGGTTGATAACCATAATGGGCGATCGCCACTTCAGGCAAATCCACCACCTGCCAACTGCTTTCCGCCTGTAGTAAATCCACCACCGCATCATCAATCAAAGCATGGTAAGGGCGAGAAAACTTAATTTTCGGATGACGACGAAACAAACGAGACAACAAAGAATAAGGGGAAGAATTAGCCCCCACCTCATGACGAACTAAATTAACAACTAAATTCTTTTCATTTTTCACCGCCTTTTCTACGGCAGGAATAACACTCCCATTAAAAACCTCATCCGCATCCAACACCAATACCCAATCCGAGCGCACCAAACTTAAACCAAAATTTCGGGCATCAGCAAAATTATTATTCCACTCAAAATCTACCACCTTCGCCCCAAACCCTTGAGCCACTTCCTTTGTATTATCTGTCGAACCCGTATCCACAATTATTATCTCTGAAACCCAGTCCTTGACACTATTAAGACAGCTAGGTAAAGACTTCGCCTCATTCTTTACAATCATACATAGGGAAATATTACTCATCAGATTTTTAAGTTTGTTAATTTTGTCTTAACTTACAACCGCTACACTCAGACTATAATTACTGTAAATTTGTTTTTATTGATCAATTCAATCCAAGCCTTACAATAGTTTAGTTTAACCCTATCCAGACCACAAGGTTTAGCCCCATATTTTAAAAATTACTAAAAATAATCATGAGCCCAGACTTAGACAAGAATATAGCACAAGAACCCGTAGTTCAGATTGAAAATGTAGATGTTTATTATGGTACTCACAAAGCCGTAGCAGGGGTAAACATAGACATCCCCAAAAATAATGCCGTTGCCTTTATCGGGCCTTCTGGTTGCGGAAAAAGTACCATTCTCAGATGTATTAACCGCATGAATGACTTAGTCGCCAGTGCTAGGGTAAAAGGTAGAATTACTTTCAAGGGTAAAGATATTTACGCCAAAGGAGTTGATCCCGTAGGATTAAGATCTAGAATTGGTATGGTATTCCAAAAACCTAACCCCTTCCCCAAATCTATCTACGAAAACATCGCATGGGGTGCCAGACTAAATGGTTATAAAGGCAACATGGATGACTTAGTGGAAGACTCCCTACGCAAAGCCGCCGTGTGGGATGAAGTGAAAGACAAACTAAAGCAAAGCGGTTTAGCCCTTTCGGGAGGACAACAACAGCGTTTATGTATTGCCCGTACCATCGCCATTAAACCTGATGTTATTTTAATGGATGAACCCTGTTCTGCGCTAGACCCGATTTCTACCCTCAAAGTGGAAGAGTCTATCCATGAGTTGAAACGTGACTACACCATCATCATTGTTACCCACAATATGCAACAGGCTTCGAGGGTATCGGATTTAACTGCCTTTTTTAATGCCCGTAGTGTTGAGGGAGGAGGCGGAAAATTGGGTTATTTAGTAGAGTATGACAGAACGGAAAATATTTTCCAAAACCCCACGGAGGAAGCTACCCAACAATATGTAAGCGGACGCTTTGGCTAAGATGAGTGAGGGTTAGCCATGCCCGTAATATTTTAGGGGTTGTTAAAATAGTTTTGGTAGCCACAGAAAATACCAAGAATAATGCTATCAAAATAGATAAATGCTCTCGAAAATTAAAGCGATACCGAGTATTTGGCAAGTCAGGATAATTTTAACCGTTGGGGTTTTTGCTGTCTCTACGGCAGCAATTTTTGTGCGACTTTGTCAACAGGAGGCAGGGATATTTAGTGATGTGGGTTTTAGTTTATTTATTGCTTCCTCTCGCTTACTCATAACTGCCATCATTTTTAGTCCTACCTATAGAAATTTACGCCATACAAAGGCAAATGTGCAGACTATTCTTTTGGCGGTGGGTGCGGGGTTGTGTCTAGCTTTTCATTTTGCCACGTGGATAACTTCCCTTAGTTTTACTTCTGTGGCGGCTTCTGTAACCATTGTAACCACTAATCCCCTTTGGGTAGGGCTACTGTCTTGGGGTATATGGGGCATTAAGTTAAAGTTTCGTAATTGGTTAGGCATTGCGATCGCCCTTGGGGGTAGTATTATAATTGCTTTGGGTGGTAATGGTGGAGATGGGGCAGGGAGTAATCCTCTTTTGGGGGCTTTTCTCGCCCTTTTGGGTAGTTGGTTTGCCAGTGGCTATATACTGTTGGGCAATCAGGCACAAAAACAAGGTTTAAAAATCGGAGAATATGTGGCGATCGCATATCTTACCTCGGCTCTTTGTTTATTGCCATTACCCTTCATTTTTGGCACAGGATATGGAGGTTATTCTTCTCTAATATATATTTATCTAGTGCTAATGGCGATCGTTTCCCAAGTCATTGGACATACCAGTTTCAATTGGTCTTTGCGTCATCTTAGCCCTACCACCGTATCATTAGTAATTTTATTAGAACCCCTAGGGGCAACTTTTTTAGCGTTTTTACTATTCCGAGAAATACCATCTATGACCGTGTTTATGGGGGCAATTATTTTATTAATAGGAGTCATCACATCTGAATTTAAAAACCACCCATCGGAAACAACAAATGAGGGGAACAGGAAATAGGAAACAGTTTTTCAAAATATTCTAACTATAATCGATCCATAAAAAAGTGTACAAATAAAGCTAATAATGGGCTTAAGTCCATGGCTAATGAACCATAAATAAAAGGGTAATTTATCCCTCGGATTTAGTATTATTAATAAATTTGCTAATCTCATATTAAAATAAAGAAAAATTATAGTAAACAGAAAATATCATGCCACAGTTTATAATTACCCTAGTGGTAACAGCAGTATCCATGCTAGTTGCAGAGATACTTTTACCGGGAATATCCATTGATACCACCCTCGCCGCCCTGATTGGTGCTTTTGTATTTGGTATTATTAATGCCATTATCCGTCCAATCTTGGTACTTTTTACCCTACCCTTCACCATTCTTACCCTTGGGCTATTTTTATTTATTATCAACGCCATTTGCTTCTCCCTCGTTGGTTACTTTACCCCCGGATTTTCTGTAGATGGCTTTTTTGATGCTTTATTTGGATCAATTATTGTATCCTTTGTCAGTGGATTCTTAGATCAATTCTTTAAAAAAGATTAATTTATTGTCATCAAATTAAGTAGTAAATAATCACATTTAGAGAGGAGAATTGAAGAGGAAATTAATAAAAATAATTTTCTATCTTGGCTAAAAAAACAATTAATTAATCAATAAAAAATATAGATCTTGCGAAGAATAAAAATACTTAAAACTGTTGATTTTTAAATACATAACATAGTCCAAGAATATCTTTGATCTCCTCCTCTGTGTTCTCTATCTGCCAAATTTGGCTTTATGAGTATGATTACTGAAGCTAAATAAAGGACAATAGAAAGATATTAAATCTTAAAAAAATTATAACTATGAAGTCAGCAAAAATAGATAGTTTCCCCTTAAAAGCTATCTTGGAAGACACCTTAACTATTTTCTGGGGTGAGTGGTTAGATTTACGGGCAAGAATGGCTCAAATTGCATCTACGGGGTTAATTTCACCGTTAATATATGTCCTTGCATTTGGTTTGGGGTTGGGAAATACCATTGATAGGGTTAGCACCCCTGCGGTGGGAGATAGTTATTTAGAGTTTATTTTGCCGGGTATGGTGGCACTATCTTCCATGACGATTAGTTTTGGGGGTACTACTTTTTCCATATGTGGCGATCGCCTTTTCAGCAAAACCTTTGACGAACTGCTATTATTACCTGTACATCCCCTTGCTTTACATTTAGGCAAAGTATTGGCAGGAATCGTTAGGGGCTTAATGACGGCTTTTTCTGTGATAGTGGTGGCTATTTTGTTTACGGGAAAGGTTTTCAGTTTTATTAATCCCCTGTTTTTGGTGGTTTTAATCCTTAATTGTGCGGTTTTTGCTGGAATTGGGGTAATTATTGGCTTAAGAGTCAAATCTCTGGAATCCGTGGGGCTTTACAACAACTTTTTAATTGTGCCGATGTCGTTTTTAGGAGGTACATTTTTCTCTCCAGAAAGCCTACCCATGGTATTAAAAGTGGTTGTTTATCTACTACCCCTAACCTACACCACTACGGCCCTACGGGCAGCCGCTTACCAACCCATCAGCGTTTTTCCTTGGTATAGTATTCCTGTACTCTTAGTAATTGCGATCGCACTGGCTTTTGTAGGGGCATATCAATTTTCCCATCAACAGGAATAACCTTTGTGGTTGTCAGGACGCAAGAAACTGCGTCCATCGATTAGGAGTTACTACAATAATTAATTATTTTTAAAAAGTAAAGTACCTTTGCCCTGTTGAATCGGTAGAGTATCGATGATATTTTCTTGGGCGCAATATTTTAAATCATCCACCAGATTAAGTCTTAATAACCTTTGTCCATGGCTGGCTAGGGTAAATAATTTAACCAAATCATCTTGCCATGTACGATAAAGTGCGATCGCACTGACAACCTCATCATTACCAATTATATCCAGATCATAATCAGAAATAAGACTATGGGCGATCGCCCCAGCACAAACCGTATCCTCCAGGGAATAACCCCCTTCCCAACCAGAGCCAACCAACCAGATATTGTCAGGCTTTTTATCTTTCAAAAACTCTACCACCGCCCCAAAATTAATCATCGCCCCAGTAACCACCACCTCAGCATCCTGCACCCTCTGTAAAGCCCTAGTGCCATTAGTCGTACTAATAAACAACTGCTTATCCTTCACCACCTCAGGGGTACAATCAAGGGGAGAATTACCCATATCACAAGAATCAACCTTTTTTCCCCCCCTTTCCCCTAACCGTAACCTTTTATCAGAAGCTAAAGAATCACTTTCTGCCAACAATAAATCAATATCACTAAAAGCCCTTACCGACTCAGCCCCTCCACTCAAAGCCGTAGCGATAGTAGTCGTAGCACGGAGTACATCAATAACCACCGCACAATCAGGAATTTGACCTTCAGGAGTAGACTCAGGAGTATGATAAACAGAAATTTTCACAATAATTATTTTGCCTATACTGTCACAATCTGCAATTATATAACACCAAGGCAACCTTGAAAAAGTGAAAAAACACCATAAAAGGGGTAAAAAATACCCCAAAAACCACCCTAAATATTGCGCATTCTAGCACTACTGCGAGAGCGAGGAGAAGGGGGAGTTTGCAAAGGTTGATTACCCATATTTTGAGCCTCCCGTTGTTTAGCCTTTGTGGCACTACGACGCAACGCCTGTAAACGCTCCTCATATTTTTTACGTTGATTACGCTTCGGAGTTTGTTCGATTAAAGTTTTCAAGGCACTACCCAAACTTTGATACGCATTTTTCAAAGAATAACCGAAACGAGTAGCCAAAGTAATCGCCTTTTCATCCGCATCAATGGCGTCCTTCAGATTTTTTTCTCCATTATTTTTTTGCCAGAGACGATAACCAGAAATTCCACACAAAGATAAAGCTAACAATAACAATAAACCATCCTGCACCCACAATTCACCCACAGCACCCCCCAAACCAATGGCAAGGGCAGCCATTTCCCATCCTTCCTTAGGAATCGTATCATTTTGAATCCTCGCCACTTCATGCCAAAACATTAGGTTTCGTTGGTCAATAGCTAAGTTTTCCCATTTGGCTAAGTCAATTTGGATTTCAACCTCATCTTTTCCTAACTCCTCACTACGAATGAGGGGAGGATTAACTTCGGTGGAAGATTCAACCATTACCCAACTTTGTAACTCTGGAGGTAAGAGGGTTTTTAATCTTCTTAATTCATTCATTTCTGCTCTAGCGGAGGAAGTTGTATAAGAAGTCATATAATTATTTTACTTAACTATTATCTGTAATTTTGATCTTGTTGATCTTATTCTATGGTAGTGTAATCTTAATTTGAGTTGCTAAATTCTAACATGGAACGTGGTTTATTTTGGTTGCCGTTATTAATACTCTTCTTTTGGTTGGCATGGAGTGGTAAAAATGAATACCAAAAGCTGGAAAATTACAAAATTTGGGCTGAAGACTTCGATAAGTCTAAATATGATATTTACTCGGTATTAGGGAAAAAAGGAAATATCATTACTTGGGGTAAACCCACGGCAAAAGGTGTTATCAATGAGAGCAAGTTTTGTTTAGATGACATCAAAGAAATTAACCTAGTAAGCAAAGATAAAGTCGTTTTAGAAGCAGATTTATCAGAAAAACAAGAAGCTAATTTGCAATTTGTGACTAAAAAAAACGAACTAATTACTATTCCTTTTACTCAGGGGACCCTCGCAGGGCAATGGTATAAATATTTAACCCGAGATGACAAACTAGAGTCTTGATGGTAATTGTGGGAATAGATAATAGAAATTTTGTTTATTTTTTGAGGTTTTAAAGTGTTTTAACCCCAATGAATTAACATTTTTTCAGCGCACCCTAAGTAAGACCTAAAAAATTATTAAAAGTATTAACAAACTCTTGACAACCTGATAAACCACCATCAATATCTATTTTGATACGAGACATATTTTTAAAAACTAGATCGACATTATAGCTTTTTCTTCCCTTGCTGTCCTTATGTTCCACTAATTCTGCTGATTTTATCTCCCACATTTTATATTCTTTTTCATGGGTTTTTAATACATTTTTTTCTATCAAATAAAATCTTTGTATTCCTTTATCAAAAGTGCATTTTACTTGGGTAAAAAATAATAATGACACTGCCATTAAACCAGCCCCCGAAAGGACAAAAACTGATCCAACAGGATAGGCAAACCAACGATCATCCTGAATTATTTGTAAGTTAATATCCGATGAATTATTAATAAAATAGTTTATTTGATTGGTGTTATCTCTTTTCTCTTTTATCCCAGAACTATAAACTTCCGTCAGTGGTACGATTCCTTCTTTCGTAATTAAATTAACTCGATAAGTATCACTATCATCACTACTATTTACCCCTAATTCTGCCTTGTCTAAACTTCCTTTTTCTATGGTAATTACTTCCTCTCCCAATAAATTACGTCTGTTTAAACTACAACTAATTTCTCGGGATAAACTTTTCTGACATTCAAGGGTATTTACTTTACCAAGATCAACGATAATAAATATTCCTACCAGAAAAAAAGGTGATGCAAACAAAAAGAAAAATGCTCTTTTTAAAAAACTATATTTTGTAGCTTCTAAAATTAGTTTTGTGGCGGTTTGCTGGGTTATCTTCATGGCAAAACATCGTTATTTAATGAATCATTAATAATTACAAAATTTACTACGTGTCGAAATGATACCCATGATAATGTTGAAACGTTTGTTAAAATCGTAACACGAAACCGTCTTAAAAGAATGAGGTTTTAAACCCCACATTTTAAATAATTCATAAAATTACTCCTATGCCACGTAGATCAAAGCCTCCTTATTCCTATTCTGAACCCCCTTCTCGTAAAAGTAAATATGGCAATAGTTCCCCCAAAAAGTCATCGTTTATGGAAGGTTTAAACTATACCATCGTTGCTATTTGTGCGGGGATATTTATGCTGGGTATTGGTTTGGGCATTGCCCTAAGTTCAGGACAAGCTAGTAATAGCCCTAATGTGGCTTCTCGGGAGGTAATTGATAGGGCTGCACCTAACCCTGAAGTGTGTATCCAATTTGGTGCTAGTGCCATTGTTTCTGATTTACGGGTATTTATTACTCTCAACCCCTTCAATGTTTATGTTACTCAGCCGAGTATGCAACCGGGTTGTGTATTGAGGCGTAATAACTGGTCTATTCTTGAAAAACAAAATTTGGTAACGGATGAGCAGGTAAGACAGTGTAAAAATAGAATGAATACTTTTGGTTTTACTGGTCCTTTGGAAGCGTCTCCTAAAATTGAATGTATTTATCAAAATGATTCGGCGGGTAATTTATTTTTAAATCGCCCAGGGACGGTTAATCCGGGGGAAACAGGAAATTTTTAGGTTGGATAGTTTTTTAATTTTGTTCACTCGAATGTGATCATTTCCGATTTTTTTGTTATGGTCTATAATCATTGACTAATCATTAACGATTAAATTTATGTGCGGAATTGTTGGTTACATTGGAACTCAAAGGGCTGTTGAGATTCTCATCGGTGGATTGGAAAAATTAGAATATCGGGGTTATGATTCTGCTGGTATTGCTACTTTATACGATCAGCAATTAACTTCGGTGAAGGCTAAGGGTAAGTTGCACAATCTCCGCACTAAGTTAGAAAATAATGTTAATTATGCTCAAATTGGTATTGGTCATACCCGTTGGGCTACCCATGGAAAGCCAGAGGAATATAATGCCCATCCCCATGGGGATAATAAGGGAAAGTTTGCGGTGGTGCAAAATGGCATTGTGGAAAATTATCAAGATTTACGGAAGGAGTTGAAGGAGAAGGGGCATAATTTTGTGTCTGAGACTGATACGGAGGTGATTCCCCATCTCTTGGCGGAGTACTATAATCCTGAGGGGGATGATCCTTTTATGGATGCGGTGATGAAAACGGTACATCGTTTGGAGGGGGCTTTTGCGATCGCCCTTTTGTGTGCCGATTACCCTGAGGAATTAATAGTTGCCCGTCAAAATGCGCCTTTAATTATTGGTTTTGGACAGGGTGAATTTTTCTGTGCTTCGGATGTAACGGCATTGGTAAACCACACTAATGCTGTTTTAGCCCTTGAAAATGGCGAAATAGGACGTTTAACCCCCCTAGGAGTAGAGTTATATGATTTTGGGGGAAAAAGATTACGCCGTACCCCTAGGATACTAGATTGGAGTCCTGTGACGGTAGAAAAACAAGGTTTTCGCCACTTCATGCTCAAGGAAATCCACGAGCAACCGTCGGTGGTGCGCACTTGTTTGGAGGTTTATTTTAATCCTGATTGGCAACAAAAAGGCACTAAACCCGTAAATCTCAATTTAACCCCTGAATTAACTGATAATTTAGAAAATATTCAAATCGTTGCCTGTGGTACTTCTTGGCACGCTAGTTTGGTGGGTAAATATTTGTTAGAACAAATGGCAGAGATACCTACTTTTGTGCAATATGCCTCGGAATATCGCTATTCTCCTAGTCCGATTATGGCGAATACCATGACCATTGGGGTTACTCAATCGGGGGAAACGGCGGACACTTTGGCGGCACTGGGTATGGAAAGACAAAGACGAGCGGGGCTAGATAAGCCCTATCAACCTCGTATTGTGGGCATTAGTAATCGCCCTGAAAGTACCCTTGGTGGTATGGTAGATCAATTAATTAATACCTATGCGGGCATAGAAATTGGGGTGGCGGCAACAAAAACCTTTGTGGCACAGGTGATGGCTTTTTATGTGTTGGCATTGGATTTGGCTTGGCAACGGAAAACCTTAAGCCCGGAAAGAATTGATCAAATTTTGTCTGGTTTACTGCAACTTCCTACTCAAATTGAGAAGATTTTACAAACTCAGGAAGCAAAAATTGAGGAGTTAGCCCATAATTTTCCTGAAACTAGGGATTTTATTTTCCTCGGTAGGGGTGTTAATTTTCCCATCGCCCTAGAAGGGGCGCTCAAGCTCAAGGAGATTAGTTATATTCATGCGGAAGGCTATCCGGCAGGGGAGATGAAACATGGTCCTATTGCCCTTTTAGATGCCCATGTACCCGTAGTTGCGATCGCCATGGCAGGGAGTGTTTACGAAAAGGTCATTTCTAACGCCCAAGAAGCCAAGGCAAGGGATGCCCGTCTTATCGGAGTTGTACCCCAAAGTTATGATGATGAGGTATTCCACGATGTTTTGCATGTGCCAGAGGTAGATGAGTTATTGTCTCCTATCCTTGCGGTGATTCCTTTACAGTTACTTTCCTACTATATCGCTTCTTTGCGTGGTTTGGATGTAGATCAACCTCGTAATTTGGCTAAAAGCGTTACGGTGGAATAGTTGTAGGGTGGGCATTGTGTAATTTTGTAATATGGTAATAAAGTTGTATAACTTTTAATAAAGTCGTATATTAAAAAATAAAGTTGTATAATTTCAAGTAGAGTTGTATAACTTTGTTCGACTTTATTAAAAGAAAGATTTTACTCACAAACTGCCATGGCTCGAAAAAAAAGTGATTGGTCACAAAATAAACTGAGTCGATACTTACAAGAAGGTAGAGGAAAAGGAGAGGGAAAAAATTATGTTCCTTGGAAAAAAATTCAAGATTTTCCTTCTTGTGGCCGTTCTTCGAGAATATCTGGTTGGAAAACAAATAGAATTCATCACTTCTTTTCTGATCAAGAGAAGAAAATGTTTTTCTTGCTAGATTGGTCGGACATTGTTTTCGACATTAAAGAACATTATCCTCTCCAAGATTTAGAACTAGCAATGAAGATTGCAGATCAAATGGGAATAAAGTATCCTATTGATTCTCAGTCAAGCACTCCTTATATTCTCACAACAGATTTTATGATTTCTATTAAGACTGATGAGGGAATAACTGATGTCGCAAGAACTGTTGTAAGTTCTTCTGAACTTATTAAGAAAAGGAAAGTTGAGCTTTTGGAGCTAGAAAGAAGGTATTACCAAAATTTTAATATTAACTGGGGAGTAGTGACGGAAAAAGGTATATCAAAAATATTTGCTCAAAATATAGAGTGGGTTCACTCTAGTTACAACTTAGATGATACACAACAAAATATTAAGACTTTAAAAACAATTCTTAAAGAAGAACTCAATCGCAAAAACAAAAGCATACAAGAAATTACCTCTGATCTTGATAATGTGATGAATTTGGAGCTAGGAACTTCGCTTTCTGTTTTTAAACATTTATTAGCCAGAAAGGAAATTTATTGTGATATGAGTTCGAGGAAAATTTCTACAAAATTCTCAACAAGTTTCATCCAAATAAAATAAATATTTATCAAAGTTATGGACCACGAGATTTTCGTTAACGATTTAATTAAATGGGAATCAACTAACAATGATT
Source organism: Cyanobacterium sp. (assembly GCF_054166785.1). Taxonomy (NCBI): domain Bacteria; kingdom Bacillati; phylum Cyanobacteriota; class Cyanophyceae; order Chroococcales; family Geminocystaceae; genus Cyanobacterium; species Cyanobacterium sp. The sequence goes on along the minus strand of NZ_JBSZCP010000007.1, from coordinate 747 downwards.
TTGCTGGAATTGTAGAAAGAGTTTTATGGATTGATGAAGGGTATACAATCGCATTTATGTTGAATATCGAGTCAACCAAAGGATTTCCTCGTACTTTTTCTGTATCAGGCTTAAGAGAGGCTTTAAAACGAGGAGAGGCAAAAAAATTAAAAAAAGATCCTTGGTTCAAGATTATTGTGGAAGAAAATTTGTCAGATAAGGAAAAAGACATTCGGGATCATGCTTGGAATATTATAGAGCCAATAATTACACAAGAACCAGATATATATGATAGGAGTACGCGAGGAAATTTAGTTACACAAATAATAGAAAAATATAATCAAGGACGAGATAAAAATAAGTTAACAATAAGAAGTGTTCATAAATATTTAAGAAGATTTTGGCAGAGGGGAAAAATAAAAGATGCTCTTCTTCCAGACTATGCCAATTCAGGTGGTAAAGGGAAAACAAGACAATTGGGAACAAAAAAACGAGGAAGACCGAGAAAATTCAAAAACGTCCAAGAAATAGGCGAAGGAATAAATATTACAGAACAAGATAGACAGATATTTAGAATCGCAATTAATAAATATTATCGAGATTCCAAGAAAAATTCCTTACCAAAAGTATATAGAACCCATTTGGTATCTCAGGAAGCAGTGAGTCTTTTTAAAAGTAATCGAATAAAACATAAGTTAACTTTTTGGGTGGAGTTGAATAAGGTTCTTTCAAAGTTTTTGACCAAATTTTTACATCTTTCCATCCAAG